>JALVWV010000149.1 GCA_027023145.1 Campylobacteraceae bacterium
ACATAGATTCTATCCGAATCGAATCTTCTCAAAAAGAATATAATGATATCTTGAACCTTGTATGTTTGCGTCGTGAAACAGTCCGTGCCACTGTAGGGGGCAAGCGATTTCATACCCTCAAAAAGACAACGGAAGAGAAGCAAATCGCCAAAGGTATCGGTATGATTGCCTCCAAAATAACAACATGTAACTATGCAGCAATCGATGATCACGCACTGGAGCAAAAGGATTGCGTACGGGATACCTACTCGATCGTAACCTATGTAGAATCCGACAACAGCAATCAGGTTTTGGCTACGTCATCGAATCGATGAAATTTCGGTAGATGCCCTCAAGCTCTTCGTCCTCTTTTTCCATTGTCTCTTTATCTCCACTTTTGATCGTATGCTCAAGGACAGCGATCCGTTTGAGGAGGTATTCAAAAAGTTTTCGGTCGATGTCGGGCATGATATTGTGGCTCAGCGGTGCGTTTCCATCGATGCGATTGGAGACGCGAGCCGGGACGCCTACAGCCGTGCTATTTGGCGGGACATCACGGATGACGACAGAGTTGGCACCTATTTTTGAATTGGCACCGATGGTGATGTTGCCAAGCACCTTGGCACCGGCACCGATGATAACATTATCTTCGATGGTGGGGTGGCGTTTGCCCTTGGAGAGGCTGACACCGCCGAGGGTGACTTGCTGGTAGATCATGACGTTGTTGCCGATGATGGTGGTCTCCCCGATGACGACCCCGGTAGCATGGTCGATAAACACCCCCTCCCCTATCTGGGCGCCCGGATGGATATCGACAAATGTCAGCGCCTGACCCAGTCCGGAAACCCACCGAGCCAGCGTACGAAGGCCAATCGAGTGGAGTGCATGACTCAGGCGATACCAAAACAGTGCCCAGACTCCCGGATAATTTAAAAAGATTTCCCAATAGGATCGAAAAGCGGGATCCCCTTTTTTGACCGTCTGAAAATCTTGAATGATGCTTTGGAACAAATTCACAATTCTTTTCCTTTGTGTGCAGGTGCATGGCTGGATTGAATGGTCTTAAGATAGCTGTTTTCACTTAAGTAGAGGTAAAGTTTCCCGAGAAGTTGTTCTTTCTCTTTTGGCGCTAACAAGGGGGAGTCTTCGATGCCCTGCTTGAGGGATCGGTCGATGGTGTCGGTGTCGTAGTCGAGGTCTTCGAGGACGTCCATAAGGCTCTGTGCTTCGATAATCCGCTCAATATGAGGCTCACCTGCTTCATCAAATGTCACCACCGCCTCAGTGGGATGGGTGAAGAGATTGTGGCGCATCCCGAGTACCTCCTGATAGGCACCTGTGAGAAAAAAGGCGAGAAAATATTCCTCAGCTTCCACATCTACATCGTGGAGATAGAGGGGCTTGTCCGCATCAAAAGCAATCTCCCCGTCGCTGTCGCACGTGATGTCCCAGATGCTGGCTGGTTGCGTCGGTTTGCGATCAAGATTGGAGAGAGGCATCACGGGAAAATGTTGCCCAAGCCCCCAAAAATCGGGCAGTGACTGGAAGCTCGAGAAATTGACAAGGTACTTTTCCTGAATACGGTTCTGGAGCCGTTTGAGCTCGTCGGTATCTTCGTCTTCGAGGAGACGGATCGCCTTTTTGATGATGAGGTTGACGAGGATCTCAGTGTTGGAACGATCTTCGAGGTCGATGTACCCCAAATCAAAAAGCGTTAGCAGGCTCTCCATGTGATCGAGGGCATCGTGGAGGTATTCACGGGCATGGGCGCGATTGATCGTCCGGTAGAGATCATGAAGCTCCTGCACCAACGGGGGATTGACCGCTTTGAGCCGCAGAGAGTTTTCGTGGTACTCCTGGCTGAAGAGTTCGAGTACCGGAGCGATGAGTACGGAGTGAGCGGCAGCGATAAAGCGCCCCGACTCGGTGAAGATATCGGGCTCGGGGACACCTTTGGATCGGGCGATCTCCTGCATGAGAAAGACCACGTCGTTGGCAAACTCTTTGAGGGAGTAGTTGCGGTCGGCGTTGGAGGTGTGCTGGCTGTACTCGACGGCCAGACCGCCTCCGATGTTGATGGCGGTGAGATTTTCGGCACCGCGACGTTTGAGTTCGGCGTAGATGTTGCCCGCTTCGCGGAGGGCTTTTTTGAGCGGGGCGATCTCCCCCATCTGTGAGCCGATATGGAAATGGACCATCGAGAGCAACGGCAGCAAATCGTGGCTGCGGAGCATCTCATACACCTCGAGGAGCTCGGTGGAGGTGAGACCAAATTTGGAGCTGTAGCCCCCACTCTTAGCCCAAGCGCCGATCCCGGTGCTGTGCAGACGTATCCGTACACCGATATTTGGTGCGATGGGAGTAGTTGTATCGCGATTGAACTCTTCGTAGACTTCGAGGATTGTCTCGAGCTCTGTAATCCCTTCGATAGTAAGCGTAATGTGGTGCCCACTCTTGGCGCCGATGAACGCCAGCGCGATCATTTCGCGATCTTTGAAGCCGTTGATTGTGATGGGGGCACCTTTTGGCGTTTTGGTCATGGCGAGGATGAGTTCGGCCTTGGAGCCAGCCTCAAGCCCGTAGTGATAGGCAGAAGAGACCTCCATGAGGGTGTCGATGAAGTTGGGGAATTGATTGACCTTGAGGGGGAAGACAGCACGAAAAGCCCCAGTATAGCTCAATTCTTTGCACGCGATCTCAAATGCATGAAACAGGCGGTCGATCTGTTTGCCAATCAGGTGGGGAAAACGCAACAGCAATGGCCCGGTAAGCCCCTGAGTACGCAGCGTGCGGGTCAAGGAGAGGAGCGAGGGGCGCACGCCGGTATTGACGCATACTTCGCCACTCTCTATGAGGAAATTCCCTTCCCCCCATATCTCCAGCCCAAACGGATCCGCCATGGGTTAGTCCATCATCATACCGTACGGACGCGCCAGACGGGATTCGAGTTCTACGAGGCTCACGGCACGCCCTTCGCGGGCAAACTCACGCCGATCCATAAAGACGATCATGGTCGGGACAGCGAAGACATTGTAATATGCTGCAACTTCCGGAGAATTTTCGGCGTCGATGTAGCGCTGCTTGATCCCGGGAAACTTTTCGGCAAACAGCGCCTGAACTTTGGGGCGCAGCGCATGGCAGACGTTGCAGTGGATTCCGGAGAAGTAGAGCATCACGCCCAATTCGTTGGCGATTTCATTCTGGATTTCGTCGAGGGTGACAATTTCGAGTTCTGGCATCATAATGTGTGTATCCTTGTAAATAATTTCGCGTATTTTATCATAAAGGGGCTATTGGGAATATGTGATTATAATTTGCACCATGAAAAACAGACTCCCCTATCTTATCCTGCCCCTTATCCTTGGTGGAGTGATCGCTCTTGCCCTTTTGACCGATGAGAAAAAAGCCTACATCAACCTCTACGACACACAGCTCAAAGCGCAAAAAATTCCCTGCCTGAATCTCTCGTTATATCCCCCGGATCCCACCCTTGAAAAAGCCCTCAAAAAACAGTACGATTTTCGTGCCGATTGCCCCTGGAGACTTGTGGTGAAAACCAAAGAAAATATCCACTGCAACTCCAACCAAAACAGCGAAAAAAAAGCACTCACAGCCTTCCCAAACAGCTTCTTGAGGATGGAGATACGCAAAGGGTTTTCACTCAAGTACAGCTACTATATCGATCTAACAAAACCAGCGGATTCTCAGGATATTTTGGAAGGTTTAGAAAAAATACGCAGTGATTTAAAGTTATAGGAAATAACGATAAAATTGACTATTTATACAGAAACGTACTTTATCGTTAACAAAAAGTCATCGATAGACAATGAGGGCTTTGATCGCCTTATAGAGTGTCAAAAATAAGCCGTAAGGTTCCTTGGTACCGCTCCAATATCCGATCACGGCGCGTTGGAATTTCTGGTGGCGATAGAGACGACTCATCTGAGTAGCCCACCAGTCGTTGCGAAGAAAAATCGATTGGAGAATCCGAAGGAATTTGAACTTTTTGAGGTAGAGATTGTTCCACGATTTTTCGTACAGATCCGGGTCGTTTTTGATGATGGCTTCGGCGGCTAATTTGCCCGATTTGAGTGCATAATAAATCCCCTCATAGGTGAAGGGTAAAACAAGGGATGCGCTGTCCCCAACATAAAAAACGTGATCACGATAGAGGGTCATCGGTTTCCAGTGTGGAATAAAATACCCTTTGGGTTTCGGGGGAGATTCATTGATGCTGGCTTTGTCAAAAAAGCGATCGTAGAATTGGCGCATGCGGTGTTTGTCATCAGCAACCAGACCGACATTCACCCCTTCGTGGTGGGGAAAGATCCAGGCATAATACCCCGGAGAGATATCATCACCAAACCAGAACTGGCATGATGCAGTCTCCTCATCGTGCAAATCAGCATAATAGGTCAATACACGGCTGGGAACTTCGTCAAGTAAACGTCGCCGTACGGAGGAGTTGACCCCATCGGCGGCGATGGCATACTCTGCTTCGATCCGGAGTGCACTGCCGTCGGATCGGTGAGCATGGACTTCGACTCCGTCGGGTGTCGGAGTGATCGTATTCATTTTGGCTTCGATCACTTGAGCTCCGGCTGCCTGCGCCAAATCGCGCAGAGCAGAATCAAACGCTTGGCGATGGACGACTCCGAGTGGATGATCGGAGATATCGACGGAGACTTTTTCGACATTTGGGGAGATGATATTGATGGTGTTCACCCTTTTTTTGATGAGGGATTTTGGGATATCAAACTCATCAAACGCACGCAAAAAGAGTCCCCCACCGCACGGTTTTTCAAAGGAGAAATCTTTCTCAATCAGGATGACATCTTCGCCAGATTCGGCAAGAGATCTTGCTGCATTTGCCCCGGAAGGGCCTCCTCCAATGATGATAGTTTTCGTGTGCAGTGTTTCCATTTTTTCTCCTGAAAATTCCATAAGATATTATAGCGAAAAAGCAAATATTTCCGGAGGAGCCTGTCGATAATTTTTTGGTAATTTTCAATAAATATTTTCAGAATTTTTAGGTGAATCCTGTGGTTATCATGGGAAGAGCAATCTTTGTCTCATATCCAGTAATTAAATAAAATAACCAAAATATGGAATATTAAGTGATTTCGTATTTTATCGTTAACAAAATATTCTTAAGAATTACCCAAAGTAGATTTTTCCTTGATTAGCCCGGCTTCCATCAAAAATGGTGAGGGTTTGAAGTCAATTTTTTTGACCCGATCCCAAGAAGCCATGGAGAGAAAGAGACGGTCTTTTGCCCGGGTGACGGCGACATAAAATAGCCGTCTTTCTTCCTCGATTGCGCCTCCTTGATTCATCAATTTGTGGTTGGGGAATCGGCCGTCCATCAGATCCACGACGTATACATCGGTAAACTCCAATCCTTTGGAAGCGTGTACCGTCAGAAGGTTGACTCCCTCCCCTTCACTAAGTTCATTGCCACCGAGCACCATGGCGTTGACGAAGCGGCCAAGATCCTGGTAGTGGGTACTTAGATCACTCAGCAACCGTGCCTTGCGTTCGATCCTCTCTCGGGCAAGTCCTTTTTTGTCTGGGTCGATTTCGCCGCTTTTGAGACGGGCGCGTCGGGTGGAGAGCTGCTCGATGATGTTCTGATACAGGGGTGAGTCGATGGCATGCCGCAGGATGGTGCGGGGAGCCTGTGCCCGTTTGGCTGCGAGAACGAAGTGGTAAAAATCGGTGAAAAAGCGTACACCGTCTGCTCCGATACGAGGGTGTTTGAGCAGTGGATGGGCGCGAATGGCTTCCGGAAGATTCAGGTGGGCAAATCGGGTTACCGATCCGATCTCAAGATCGTCGTCAAAGAGCCCAAGTTGGAGGTTTTTGTTGGGGTTGAGTTTGGGCAGGTCAAACACACTGGGGTGCAGCAACCCCTCCATCAGATTGCCCCGACCAAAATGGATCAAGGACTGAAAGATCTCTTTGGCCAGTGCAGCACCGATCCCTTTGCCATACTCAAAGACGTGGATAAAGGCCATCATATCGCGGGGATTGACAAGCAGACTCAACAGATCGAGGAGAAATTTAACCTCTTTGGACTCGAAAAAACTTGTCCCCCCTTTGCGGCGGCATGGCAGACCCAATTCCCGCAGGCTTGCTTCGATCCCATCCGCACTGGCGTTGTTGCGGAAAATCACAGCAATGTGGTCGCTGGGGGTGTGGGATTGGCGGATCATCGTGGCGATCGATTGGTATTGTTCGAAGAGCTCTTCGTAGAGGAGGAGTTTGGGGGGTGTACTTTTGTCGCGATGGCGCCCCACTTCAAGCTTCTTGGGGTAGATCCGTTCGTTCCGCTCGATGACACGGTTGGCGAGTGAGAGAATGGGGGCGGTGGAGCGGTAGTTGGTCGTGAGGGTAAAGACGCGTGCGCCCGGATATCGCTGGGTAAACGTGGCGATGTTGGCGATGTTGGCACCGTTAAAAGCATAAATACTTTGGTCATAATCCCCAACACAAAAGAGTGAATCGGGTTTGAGTGCATCGATCAAGGCTCCCTGGAGGGTGTTGGTGTCCTGATACTCGTCCACCAGCACCTCTGAGAAATCGATCCGATGCTCGGCCAGATAGGCTTTGGTCAGCAGCAGCAGGTCGTTGAATGAGGCGAAACCAAATTCGGCTTTGGTACGGTCAAACTCTTCGCATATGTCAAGATAAATGTCCATCAGGGGTTCGTGTTCGGGGTAGCGCTCAAGAAACCAGACGTCAAACGTCTCCAGAGATGCATTCTGATAGAGACTGTAGAGGTCGTAGAGGTATGGGGCAGCAAAGGGCTCGATGGGGAGATTGAGTCGCTTGAAATGGCGTTTTTCATAGATACTGCGAAAAAGGGTTTTGAGTTCACCGGGTTGTTTGAGAGTCAGGCCGGGGGTGCGGGCTTTGAGCCAGCGGTAGCTGACGGCATGGAACGTACCTGCCTCGATCTTGTCGATGGTGGATTTGGGGAAGTAGGCTCCGAGGCGTGTAGTCATCTCCCCGGCAGCCTTGTTGGTAAACGTCAGCAGCAGGATCCGCTCCGGAGGGGTTCCCTGCTCCAGCAGGTGCGCAATGCGGGCGACGATCGTGGAGGTTTTGCCTGTCCCGGCGCTGGCGATGATGAGGTTAGCGCCCGCTGGGGCGGTGGCGGCGGTTTTTTGCTCAGGGTTGAGCGTAGAGAGTGGCACGGATCAGGAGAGACCGAGGATGTAGAATGTATTGGTCTCACCCACTTGCTCGAGGGTGACCTTGTATTTGTCTGCCCACTTTTTCAGGGTATCTCTGTAGGCTTCGATCTCTTCGGGGTGAGAAGCATCACTCTTGATCTTGAGGAGATCATGGGAGTTGGAGAGGGCAATGTACCCTTCGAAACGGGCGATCTCGTCTTTGAGACTCAGGAGGTGTTTGGAAAAAGTATCAAAACCTTGCGTAGCACTTAGTGTACGCTGCATTTGTGCCAGCAGGACGTCGTTGACGGGATAACCAAGTTGGACAAGGAGGTTTTCGGGGGTGATCTCAATATGCATGGGAGAGATTCCTTAGGTTTTTATCCGGGATTTTACCCACTTTTTGGTTAGGGGTCGCCGAGAAGCAGTAGATTTGGGAGGCGTGGGAGTTATGAGGAACAAACGCGATTGATGAGGACTTTATAGTGCCCAAGGTTCAGAAAAGCTTTTTCATATCGCCAGCGGAGGACAAACTCAATGATCTCATTTTTGTGTGCTTCCCCCAGCGTCTCCGCCTTGCCGAAATAGCCCAGTGAAATGTTTTTGGCTTTTTTCTTGCCGTTTGTATCCGGTTCGTAGGTGATGGCGATGATTTGGACGTATTTCCCCTCACGTATCTCTCCGAAGTCTTCCTCTTTGAGACCGATACCGCTGATGTTCATTGCTTTATAGACAAAGAGTTGTTTGATATCGGGGGCTTTTTCGTAAATGGCAAGTTCAACATAGAGCTGCGCAACCCGTTTGAGATTTTCGACACGAACCGGCTCCGTTTCCGGATCGACATTCAGCAATTGTATGAGATTGTTTCCCAGTTCTTCAAACGATGGTGGCGCGGTTTTTTCGACCTCTTTCTTTGCAGAAGCTGTTTTTCGTGAACGCCGAGTTGCAGCAGCTTTTTTTTGCTTTTCTTTTTCGGATAATTTGGCTTCCAGTTTATCATTTAAAGCTTTTAATTTATCCAGCGCACTGCTCATACGAACCCTTGAATCCCATAAAATGGTATTTTTTTAAAAATATTAAGTAATATAGTACACCAAAATTGTTTAAACATATCTAAAAATATGAAATGGACATGTTTGATAATATCATTAAAGCATAGAGTGGGTAGAATATCACACTTTAATCACATGGAACACGTATATGGATTACTTAGAAATTACCGGACAAGCAAAACTGAGCGGTTCGATCACCATCAGTGGAGCGAAAAACGCAGCGCTTCCCGTCATCGCAGCAACCATCTTGAGCGACAAACCTCTGACGCTGACCAACCTTCCAAATGTCGTAGACATCCGAACATTGCTCAAATTGCTGGATATGCTCGGAGGTGAAGTCGATCACCAAGGTATCGTGGCTCGGATCGACAATGGGGCGATGAACTCGACCAAGGCGGTCTATGAGATCGTCTCTCAGATGCGGGCTTCGATTCTCGTATTGGGACCTCTGTTGACGCGCTTTGGTGAGTGTGAAGTGAGCTTGCCGGGTGGGTGTGCTATTGGTCAGCGCCCCATTGATCTCCACCTCAAAGCCCTTGAGGCGATGGGGGCAAAGATTGAGATCAAGGGGGGATATGTCCGCGCCGAAGCACCCAATGGATTGCATGGAGCGAAGATTATTTTTGATAAGATCACTGTAGGAGGCACTGAAAACGTCCTGATGGCAGCCGCTATGGCACATGGGACAACCGAGATCATCAATGCCGCCCGCGAACCGGAGATTGTCCAGCTCTGTGACATGCTTGTTGCCGCAGGTGTTGCCGTCGAAGGGATCGGTACGGGGACGATCACTGTGCAGGGTACCGGTGGCAAAACACTGGAGTGGAGAGAGCCTGTCGAGATCATCCCCGATCGGATCGAAGCGGGCACCTATCTGTGTGCCGGGGCGATCACCTATTCTCAAATTACACTTGAGAAGGTCAACATCGAACACATCCAAGCGATGATCGACAAACTTGAGAGTATGGGATGTCAATTTACGATCGGAGAAGAGAGCATCACAATCCACCCACCCAAGAAGCTTCGACCGGTTAATATTATTACGACTGAATACCCCGGATTCCCGACCGATATGCAGGCGCAGTTTATGGCCGTGGCGACGATTGTCGAGGGGGAGAGTCTCATCGAAGAGCGACTCTTTGAAAATCGTTTCATGCATGTAAGCGAGCTCAACCGTCTCGGAGCCGATATTTGGCTCAAGGGCAATACAGCAGCAGTCAAAGGGGTTGAGGCTCTTTATGCAGCTGACGTCATGGCGACCGATTTGCGAGCCAGCTCTGCCCTGGTACTTGGAGCTCTTGCTGCCAAAGGTGTCACCAAGGTACGGCGTATCTATCATCTCGATCGTGGGTACGATGACCTAGAAGGTAAATTGGCGAAGCTTGGAGCGCAGATCCAGCGGAAGAGTGAGTAGTCAATCGGGTGCACTTCCAAAAACACATGGAGTGGCAAATGGTAAGGCATCCGAGACTGGATCTTGACGGGTTTCATCATATCGTCAATCGTGTAGCCCAAAGCAATATCTACGAATGCGATGAAGACAAAGAGGTGTTTCTAAACATAGTTAATAACAAACGAGAAATAGGGTTATTTTGGTTCCGATATTGGGTAGCAAAACTGAAGCTTCGCTACCAGTCAATATTTCTTCAAGGTGGAGATAGACCCCTTAATCAAATTTTTTCATTACCCGCCAACTTTAGGCAAAACCACATCTGAAACAGTCTCAAACTTACCCATATCAGTGATGTTGCGTTTGTTTTCTAAAACCATTAAAACATATCTGCTATTTTCCAATTCTTTTTTACAGCCAAGTAGCCAATAATTGCCGCAAAAGAAAAGCCTAAAGGTATGATCAAAAGCCCAATCTCATTCATTATTAATCCTTTCTAACTCTTTTACAAACATATTCAGCTTCACATAAGTGATAAATACACCTATCGAAACAAAGATAAAAGCCATAGCAAAAATAGATCCTATCCAGTCAGTTTTCTGTATGAATTTAACTGCATACGCACCAAAACCGCCAGATATAGCTAAGAGTACAATAAGTTTTTTGTACAATGCATCAATCAATTTGGATAATACATCTATCTTCTCTTTTGTTCCCATACACCTATTATACCCAAGCAAAAATCAAATGTCAAAATATATTTATCCCAAATATCTTTGGCTATAATACGCCCAAAAAAAGACACCCCCATGCACACCCTCGACCACCGCAAAAAAATGATCATCATGAGTGCCATCATGGCCTCGCTCCTCTTCTCGGCACTCAATCAGACTACCATCGGTACCGCCCTGCCCCGGATCATTGCTGACCTAGGTGGGATGGCGTACTTCAGCTGGGTGTTCACCGCGTACATATTGGCCGCTTCCATCCCGGCGGTGGTCGTGGGGCGGGTCTCGGATGTGTATGGACGCAAGCCATTTATCCTCGCTGGGCTCATTATCTTCTCGATCGGCTCCGGGCTCTGCGGGCTCTCGGAGAGCATCGTGCAACTCATCGCCTTCCGCGCCGTGCAGGGAATCGGCGGGGGGATCATCATGGCGACGACCTTCGCGGCGGTGGGGGATCTGTTTGTTCCTAGGCAGCGGGGCAAATGGCAGGGGATGCTCGGAGCCATGTTTGGGCTGGCGAGTGTCTTCGGGCCGGCACTGGGCGGTCTGATTGTCGACCGCTGGCACTGGCACTGGGTGTTCTGGATCTTTATGCCGATGGGGCTGATCGCGTTTGGGATGATCTGGTATCTGTTTCCGTCTAAAACCCGGCACGAGGAGCATACGGTGGATTATCTCGGTGCCGTACTGCTCACCGGGATCATCGTCCCGCTGCTGCTGGCATTCAGTTTCGCCGGGCGTCAGTATGCATGGGGGAGCCCGATGGTGCGGGGACTGCTCGCCGCTTCGGTGCTCTCGTTTGGCTTGTTCATCCAGGTGGAACGCCGGGCGACCGATCCGATCCTGCCGCTCTTTCTCTTTGCTAATCCCACCTTCACCCTCTCCAACACTATCACGTTTCTCATGGGAGCAGGGATGTTCGGAGCGTTGATCTATCTGCCACTCTTTTTGCAAGGCGTTCAGGGGTACACGGCAATGCATTCGGGGATGATGATGGTGCCGATGACCCTCTCCCTCGTAGGGGCAAGTATCTTCAGCGGGCGGCGGATGTCCCGCACCGGGCACTATCGCTCGCTTGCACTGGCTGGAATGGCAACGACCACAGCTGGACTCTATCTCCTCTCATTGGCGACGCAGACGAGCTCTCTAGGCATGCTGAT
>JALVWV010000150.1 GCA_027023145.1 Campylobacteraceae bacterium
CTCGCTGATTGTCCGATCCGTAGAGACAAGAGGGATGAGCTTATCCTGGGTTTTGATAAAGACGATTTTGAGCCATCCGGCACGTTTATGCTCCACCATAACGCACTAGCGCACTAGGGGTCTGCACTAGGGGTCTGACGTTGAATATCCACCTATTCACGACTCCAAAATCCTCGACACTCATCAAGGTGCAACAATTATCACCGCACCAACAAATAGTTTGAACTTTTTGGTCAACCCTACAATACTCCCGAATCAACCCGCAAAACGCTCCATAGCGTAACCAAGATTACAGTAATTGTCGTTACGATACTTCAGAATGTTCTTCAAAAGTCAACCTTTACTTCTGTAAAAAATAAAAGCATACTCCTATAAAATACACAACCAAAGCTATATGATATACAAGCAAGAGTGTACTATAATCTTCGGAAAATGCCGTCAAATTTGGCAGGCTTAGAAGGCAACCCATGAAAATCCGAGTCTATTATGAGGACTCCGTTAAGGCATTAATACCTCGCTAAGCCCCATGTCATCGAGGTTTTAGATTTTTGAAATTTGCCAAAAATAGCGTTTTAAGCACAAAAATGGGCACAGTTTTCTCACAGAGAGTGCCAAGCACAAGGGGCACAGTGGTTTCGCCCTATTCACCACGAGCTGCATCAAATAAATCACAACTCTCCTCCAATGCTTCATTTCTCAAATATTTGTCAAACTGACAAACCTACTCTCTTTCGATCGAAGCATGACTCATATTCTTACCGGCTCTGGCATCTTTGATCGTTTGAGCGGTCTCTTCATCAGGATTCTAATCATCGATGTGAGCACTATTATTGCTAGATGCCATCTCCACAATCCGAGCTTTGTCCAGCCCCATCAGCTCCTTGTAGTCCATCCCCGTGTTTGGAATCGTATAAATTTCCAATTCACCGATTTGGGCATAGTGCTCTTGATATGCGGGGATAAACTCATCGAAAGCGACGACTTCCCCGGATGGATCGATAGCTACTTGGATCGTTTTGCCTTTTGGCTTCATGAGTCCGTAAATCGTATCAGCGAATGTCTCTTTGGAAATATCAGCATTTGGGATGAGCCAACGCAACTCTTCATCAAAAAGGCTTTTTGATATTGAGTCAAATTTCTCGATCAAGTCGAAGTAACGATCGATATCGACCACATTTTCCGTTTTGAGCTTGCTCAAAAGCCCATCTTTCTCTTCGGCGATTGCGTAGTCTACAAAGTCCCGGATCGTAGCCTTTTCACGGAATTTGAGCTTTTTAGCGACGATCTCCAGCGGTGTTTGCACCCTAACGTTACTATGATCAAACACATCACGCTGTACAAAAGGTTTGCTTGTGAGTGCAGGAGAATAGACAAAATCGAGTTTCAAGCCGTGTGCTTCATCATCAAGCACAAACGTCACGCCAGTAGAAGAAGAGAGGATGGCGTTACGATCGATGCCGAGGTTAGCGGCAATCTCCTCTTGGTGGTCTAGAATATTTTGAATCTCTCCAAACGATTCAATGAAGATATCGATGTCACAAGAGAGCCTGTGTCGGTAATAGAGCATCGAAAGTGCCGTACCGCCGCCTAGTGACCAAGCAGTGATATCGTAGTCTTCCAAAATCGCCAAGGCGATCTCAAAAAGTTCGGCTTGATCGGCAAAATCGAAAGAGGAGAACATTATCGAAGCGGACGCAGATCAACCCCGAAGCGGTGCATCCGGTTGTAGATATTTTCTATGTCGCTCTCAGTCAAACCGTTTTCGGCGACGAATGACCATAGTACTTCCGCCGGCACTTCGTTGAAGATACGCAGATAAATATGGGCATAGTGTTCGTCAAACCGGCTTAAAATCGCTCTGAGCCGCGCCTCATCCAAGTGTCGGCTTCGATCATATGACCAATTGACGAGAGTCAGCAACGGATGGCGGTACATGCGTTGCCGGGGCATCGGTTCGGTAGAGTTACGTCGTCGGTAATGCAGCATGACCGCCTCCTTTCATCGGTATAATTTTTTACTATTATAGCACATTCTAAGTGAAGCTTTAGAAGAGTACCGCAGAGCCACTTTCCATTAGGGGTCAGACGTTGAATATCCACCTATTCGTAGCTCCAAAATCTCGACACCCATCAAGGAAAAACAACTAGTCTGAACTTTTAGACCACAGCCCGAAAAAACGCTCATAACGTAACCGGAATTATAGTAAACTCTGCTATAATCCTTCGAAGCAAATCTTCAAAAGTCTACTTTTACTTCTGTAAAAAACAAAAGCATACCTCCATAAATTACACAACTAAAGCTATATGATATACAAGCAAGAGTGTACTATAATCTTCGGAAAATGCCGTCAAATTTGGCAGGCTTAGAAGGCAACCCATGAAAATCCGAGTCTATTATGAGGACACCGACGCAGGCGGGATCGTCTATCATACCAACTACATCAAATACTGCGAACGGGCGCGGAGTGAGATCCTCTTTGCCCACGGGTTGACACCACTTGACAACCAGACCGGACTGATCGTGCGGGATCTCAAGGCGACGTTTCATGGAAGTGCGGTGCTGGGCGATATGCTGGAGGTGACCACCGAGATCGTGGAGCTCAAGAAAGTAACCATGCGGCTCTTGCAGAAGGTCTATCGCGGGGATGAGCTGCTCTTTGAGATGGAGATCTATCTGGCCAATGTGGTCGCCGGACGACCAGCGCGGATCGGGGAGGAGCTTGTGGCGTTGCTCTCAAAAGAAGATGCGTAATGCAATCGACGCGTAGGGTGCGCAATTGCGCACCTTCCGACGGTATTTTCTGGAAGCGGAGACTTCAGTCCCGCCAAAAGGTCGAACAACATAGCAACCTCAGGGTGAGGCTGAAGCCTTCACTTCCAAATAAATCGCGTTGCGCTTTTGGTGTGCTGTTGCACACCCTTTGCAAGGCATAATGTTAAAGGGGCTTGGACTTCAGTCCAACAAACGCGACAGCGTATTTTCTACCCTCTACCTGCTAGACACTTGACATGTGGGACTGAAGTCCCAGCCCCGGAAGTCTATCCGAATAACTTCCCGAAAAACCCTTTTTTCTTACCGGAGAGTTTGTCGATCAACCCGTAATAATAAGCCGGATCTTTGAGTCCCAGTTCGGGATATTTGAGCTTTTCATCGGGCATGACGACGATGGTGAACGGAACCGAGCGGACGTTGAAGGCACCGGCGAGCTTGGGGTTGCGGGCGACGTTGCACGTAGCGACGAGGACACCTTGCTCTTCGCCGTATGCTTCCAACCCCTCGTCGATGATCCCCAGCAGCACCTGGCACGGAGCGCAGGTGTCGGAGTAGAAGTCGACAAAGACCGGCTTGTCGCCGTTTTTGATGATCGACTGGTAATTTTTGTCTGTCAACTCCATACGAAGATTACCTTACTTGACCATCGCCGTGAGTTCTTCGTCAGTCACTTGGTCGAAGTTGAGGTATTTGTAAACCGAATCTTTGTTCTCATCGGTGATCTTGCGGCTGACGATCTCGAGGTACTCCTCTTTGGTAGGTATCCGTCCGAGGAGTGCCGCCACCGCTGCCACTTCGGCCGATCCGAGGTAGACTTGTGCGCCGTTACCCATACGGTTATCAAAGTTGCGGGTCGAGGTGGAGAAGACGATCGCTTCATCAGCCACACGTGCCTGGTTACCCATACAGAGAGAACATCCGGGGATCTCAGTCCGCGCACCGGCCGCACCGAAGATGGAGTAGTAGCCCTCTTCAATGAGCTGTTTTTCATCCATCTTGGTCGGCGGAGTGATCCAGAGCTTGGCTTTGGCCGGCCCTTCGCCCCGGAGCACTTCACCCAGAGCACGGAAGAGACCGATGTTGGTCATACAGCTTCCGACGAAGACTTCGTCGATCTTCTCGTTGGGACGGCTGTCGTCGGCGAGAATTTCGCTCAAGGTCGCCACATCGTCCGGATCGTTCGGGCAGGCGAGGATCGGCTCAGTGATTTCGTCGAGGTCGATCTCAATGACAGCCGCGTACTGCGCGTCTTTGTCCGCTTCGAGGAGTTCGGGGTTCTCCAGCCACGCTTTCATCTTGTCGGCACGGCGCTGGAGGGTCTCTTTGTCCTCATAGCCCTGCTCGATGAGCTCTTCGATAAGCTTGATGTTGGAGTTGAGGTACTCAATGACCGGCTCTTTGTCGAGCTTGACGGTGCACGCAGCCGCACTCCGCTCTGCCGAAGCATCGCTCAGCTCAAACGCTTGCTCAGCCTTGAGATGCTCGAGGCCTTCGATCTCGAGGATGCGCCCGGCGAAGATGTTTTTCTTCCCCTTCTTCTCGACGGTGAGGAGTCCCTCTTTGATCGCCTGATAGGGGATGGCGTTGACCAGATCCCGCAGGGTGATGCCCGGTTGCATTTTACCTTTGAACCGTACCAGTACCGACTCGGGCATGGTCAGCGGCATCATCCCGGTCACCGCAGCAAACGCTACGAGACCTGATCCGGCCGGGAAAGAGATCCCAATAGGGAAACGGGTATGACTGTCGCCACCGGTACCGACGGTATCAGGGAGAACCATGCGGTTGAGCCAGCTGTGGATGACGCCGTCCCCCGGACGGAGGACGAAGCCTTTGCGCTCTGTCCAGAATTTGGGGAGCGTATGCTGAAGGACGATGTCAGCGGGCTTGGGATAGGCTGCGGTGTGGCAAAAGCTCTGAAGGACAAAGTCCGCGCCGAAACTTAAGGCTGCAAGCTCTTTGATCTCGTCCCGGGTCATCGCACCGGTCGTATCCTGCGATCCGACCGTACTGACGACTGGCTCGACATACATGCCGGGGCGCACCCCTTCCATACCAGCGGCTTTGCCGACCATCTTTTGGGCGAGCGTGTAGCCACTATCATCGCCGGCGGGCTGCTCGGGGCGGAGGAAGATCGCATCTGGCCCCATTCCCAGAGCCTCACGGGCTTTAGCGGTAAGCCCTTTGCCAATGATCAGCGGGATCCGTCCACCGGCACGTACTTCGTCGGGAAGCGTGTTGGGTTTGAGGGCAAACTCACTCACTACTTCACCGTTGCGCTCAATCACTCCGTCGTAAGGTTTGATCGTGATCACATCGCCGGTCTCCAACTTGTCCACTGGCGCTTCGATGGGGAGCGCACCGGAATCTTCGGCGGTGTTGAAAAAGATCGGCGCTATAATGCTGCCGATCACCACACCTCCGGTGCGCTTGCCCGGAATGCCAGGGATGTCACGTCCCATGTGCCACTGGACAGAGTTGATCCCCGATTTACGTGATGAGCCGGTACCGACGACATCGCCGACGTACGCGAGGGGGTGTCCCTTTTTCTTGAGTTCAGCCATCGTCTCGAGAGGTTTATCCATCCGAGCAACGAGGAAGGAGTTGGCGTGCAGAGGGATATCAGCACGGGTAAACGCCTCGGAAGCCGGGCTGAGATCATCGGTGTTGGTCTCACCGGGGACTTTGTAGACCGTAACGGTAATCTCTTTTTCGAGTTCAGGCTTGTTCGTAAACCACTCGCCGTTCGCCCACGATTCGATGATCGCTTTGGCGTAGGCGTTGCCGCCATCCATGAGCTTCTTGACATCATTGAATGCATCGTAAACAAGGATGGTGTTCTTGAGCTCTTCGGCTGCTGCGGCCGCAAGCTCATCGTCGAGCTCGAGAGCGGCGACGAGCGGACCGACGTTGTAGCCGCCAAGCATCCGACCGAGGATCTCGATCGCTTTGGTTTTGGAGATCACCTCGGAGGTGGCATTGCCCTGAACGATGTCGTTAAGAAAGGCTGCCTTGACATAGGCGGCATCATCGACCCCGGCGGGGACTCTGTTTTCAAACATATCGAGGGCATAGTCTGCCTCGACAACGGGGGAAGCTTTGAGCAATTCCACCAGCTCAGCAGTCTGCTGTGCCGTAAGCGGCAGAGGCGGTACGCCCAATTTCTCACGCTCAGCGGTGTGCGCTTTGTACTCTTCGATCAAACCCATGGGTTTCTCCTGTGATAAAATATCAGATATGGTAACAAAAAACTATTTGGTTTTGCGTGAAATGGAAGAGACTGCCACAAGGTGGCGTCTGTGTGTAGCGGATGGTGACAGTTATTTTTTCTTCCGGAACAGGTGGTACTTCTCCTCTTCGAGAAGATGCTCGACATACTCAGCATCGGCCTTACGGGTGCTTTTCCACGCACCGCTGGGGACGCGTACTTCGAGCTTCCCCTTTTCCCGCAATTTGATGATCTTGCGAGGGGAGAGGATCCGATCGGCTGGACTGAAATCTTCACGACTCAGATCGATATCATCACGATAAAACAGCGTCTGTTTTTTGAACGTTCCCCAGCTCGGCACTCCTTCCTCGGTGTACGGAACCTCATAGCCGTTTTTGAACTCCACAAGCAGCGGATAGAAGCTCTCTTCAAATACTTCGACGATCTTCCCTTTGCCAAAGACCAGTCCGTAGACTTTGTCCCCTCTTTTTGCCTTGTTGAAATAGGCCATGATGACTCCTTGAGATTTATTATCACCGCACCAGGTAAATACCTTAGACTTTGAGGTATTTACCTGGTGCGGTGATATAGTATAGCACAGGTTGGTTACCGGTATGTAATCTATGCCATAGCAAAAAGGTGTTGGACGTGGCTCAGGCTATGATCTCCCGCTGCCCTTTTGCATTGGGGGCACTCAGTATCCCCGTCTGCTCGAGTTGTTCGATGAGGTTCGCGGAGCGGTTGTAGCCGATCTGGAGTTTGCGCTGGAGGTAGGAGATGGAGGTTTTTTTGTCCGTCAGGACGACCGATTTGGCCTGTTCGTAGAGGGGGTCAAGGTCGATCTCCCCCTCCTCACCCTCACCGCCTCCGGCAGCACCCCCCTCGACAAGGTAGCTCTCGTCGTAATCGGGGAGGCGCTGGGCTTTGAGAAATTCAACGATGGTGTCGATCTCATCTTCGGTGCTCCAGGGAGCATGGATCCGTACCAGTCCCGTCGCACCCGGCGGAGTAAAGAGTCCGTCTCCGCGCCCGAGCAGGCTCTCGGCACCCATCTGATCAAGGATCACCTTGGAGTCGATCCGCTGACCGACGCGGTAGCTGAGGCGCGAGGGCAAATTGGCCTTGATCAGACCGGTGACGACATCGACACTCGGACGCTGGGTTGCGACGATGAGATGGATACCGCAGGCGCGGGATTTCTGCGCCAGACGGGCGATACTCAGCTCCACCTCTTTGCCCCCGTTCATCATCAGATCCGCCAGTTCATCGATAACGACCACGATGTAGGGGAACGGCTCGGCTGAAGCTTCGCGCTTGACTTTGTCGTTGTAGTTTTCGATATTTTTAGTGCGACTCTCGGCCATGAGTTTGTAGCGACGCTCCATCTCACCGACCATGTTGGCCAGTGCCGCGATCGCTTTGGCGGGCTCGATGATCACCGGGGTGATCAGATGGGGGATGTCGTTGTACATCGAAAACTCGAGCATCTTCGGGTCGATGAGCATCAGTTTGAGCTGATCGGGATCGTTGCGGTAGAGCAGCGAGAGGATCATGGCGTTGATCCCAACCGACTTACCCGATCCGGTGGTACCGGCGACCAGTAGGTGGGGAAGCTTTTTGATGTCGGTGACAAACGGATTGCCGACAATGTCTTTGCCCAGTGCTACCGTCAGTGGTGAGCTTGATTCTTTAAACACATCGCTCTCGAGGATTTCCCGCAGGTAGATGGTATCTACATCAGCATTGGGGATCTCGATCCCCACGACATCACGACCGGGGATGGGAGCCTGAATGCGGATGGTCTTGGCCGCCAATGCCATCGCCAGATCATCCTGGAGGCCGAGGATCTTGGAAACTTTGACATTGGGAGCGGGTTTGAACTCAAACGTCGTCACCAGCGGACCGCTGTAGGTACGTACCACATCCCCCTCGACCCGAAACTGCTGAAGCTTGGAGAGGAGATCTTCGATCTTGCGGTCAATTTCGGCTTCGTTGATCTTCTTTTTGACCTTGGGAGCCTTCTGGAGGAAGTCGATTTTGGGGAGGCGGAAATTTTTGGGCTTGGCGACGGTGCCCTTCTCGATCGCTTCGAGGAGTTTGGAGTTTTCCTCGAGCTCTTCGACGATCTCGACGTCGTGGCTTTTGGTGGCTTTTTTGCGGGGGCGAGGTGTGCGGCGGGGGGTCGGGGCTTCGGAAATTTCCTCTTCCACATCAAACGGAATCGCACCCTCTTCCCACTCTTCCGGTTCAGAGGGGCGTGTTGTATGGTTGTCCTGCTGGTACAAAGGCTCTTCATCCGGTGCCTCAGAGAAATGATCCCGCACGGCTATTGGCTCAAGTTCCATGTTGAGGATGCGGTCAATCTCGTCTTTGCGTTCCATATTGAAGGGGTTGAAAAAGAGTGCACGTATTCGGCTGTAAAGCGAGTTGATCGAGACGATGGTGCGCTTCTCTTCTTTGTTTTTTGTGGCGGTTCTGGAAGCACGTGACGGACGATGCCGCCAAATAGCAAATCGGGAAAACAGAGGAGCAAAATCGTAGTCATCGTCCACAATCAAAACAAACGCCAGCAGGAACGTCATCAGCCAAAACAGCCACAATCCGGCCTTGCCGATAAACGGCAGCAGCGTGGTATAGATCGTCTGGCCAATGATACCGCTCTGATCCAGGTTCACCACGAGCGGCTGGAAAACATTGAGTGAGACGAAGAAAATAAGCCATCCAGCGTAAAGGTCGATCCGCTTGATCAGCACTGGATTGCGATAAAGTTGATAGAGCGGGTAAAAGACAAGGAAGAGATCGATATATGCCAAATAACCGAACCACCGCAGGTTCCCCTCACCGAACTGTTTGCCAAGATGACCGGAGAGTGTGGTTTCATGAAACACCGTTGCGAACCCGCCATAAAACAGTACAATCCCGATAATAATGATTAGGCTCCGCACAGCGCTCTCCTTGATTTTGGAAAGCCATATTATAACATATTAAAATTAATTGCTCACGATAGTGTTATTTTTCTACACACTTTTGGCAAAAAAAGGGGAAGAAACCCCCCATAAGCTGTACTTTTGTGCAAGATAACGATATGATGAAACACACAACTGAAGGAGTCAACCATGAAAAAAGCTGAGTTCATCACCAAAGTCGCTGCCAAGAGCAACCTCTCCAAGCGTGACACTGAGGCGGTTGTCGACGCAGCCATCGAGACGATCACCGCTGCACTCAAAGCCCGGGATTCCGTCGGATTCCTCGGGTTTGGTTCGTTCTCTGCCTCGAAGAAAAATGAGCGCGACATCACCATCCCCGGCACCGATCGCAAAGTCCGCGTCCCCGCCAAATACAGCGTCCGTTTCAAACCCGGTAAGCTCCTCAAAGAAGCCATTGAATAAATTTTCAGAAGCTTCTTACCCTTTCTTAAGCTCACCCTGAGTACAATTCCGTCACCACAAACGATGCCTCGGTGGTGGAATTGGTAGACACGCTAGACTCAAAATCTGGTGGGCTTTGCCCGTGTCGGTTCGACTCCGACCCGAGGTACCATCCGAAACTGTCCTCAGCGGACGGCTCAAGCGACTGGTCGCTTTGGAATAAACTTGCGCTTTGCTTGTTTTTCCTTATCTGCCCGGTGCGGGCGTAGCTCAGTGGTAGAGCATCACCTTGCCAAGGTGAGGGTCGACGGTTCGAACCCGTTCGCCCGCTCCAAATATGTTACCTTTATTCCCTTTTTTATCATCACGCAACTGGTCACTTTTTAAGCAATGGCATGTTATGATCTCCACATCTACATACCCAAAGAAGTACGCATGCAAAACTACGCCACCCGTAGCGAAACAGTACAACAGATCATCAAAAGTCTCAATCTCACCCGTACGCTGTATGTCTCGTCAATTATTATCGGGGAACCTTGGACCGGCAAACGCACCCTCGTGCGGCATCTCTTCCCCGATCTACCGACTGCGGACGGACACGATCAGGAAGCAGTCGAGGCCTTGCTGGGCCAAACCGATGCTCTGATCATTGAACATTATGAAAAAATTCCCAACACCCAACGGCTCGATTTCGAGGATAAGTATGTCATTGCTATCGCCGACTATGCGGGCAATACTAAACTACTCGATGAGACCTTTGCTTTCATCTACCACATGCCTCCGTTGCGTGATCGCCCGGAGGATATCCAACTCTACGCCGATCTCTACCGACAAGAAGCGACCAGGACCCTGATGCTCGATACAGACATTTCCCTCGAAGGAGATATCCTCGATATCCGACAAAATCTCCGATCACTCCGTGCCTCCATCTATCAGGAAGTGCTCCTCCAAAAGGGCAATCGAGATGCCCTAGAACGGGGACTGTACCACTATTTCTTGGATCGTCTCCCCGAAGAGGCTGACTACCATTACCATCTTGGTTTGTTCGAAAAACCCCTGCTCGAGGCGGGGCTGCACGTCTACGGCTCCCAACTGCGCCTCGCGGAAGCACTGGGGATCAACCGCAATACTCTGAGGAAAAAAATCCATGCCTGGCTCTAATGCTACCGATCTGACCTTTTTCCTTGACACCGACCACTCCCCATTTGTCCTCTTCGACCGACATGGTGTAATCGTTTACCTCAATGATGCCGCCGAAATTCTCCTGGCCTATGTCGACAAGCGGGAACTGTTTGACCTCGCCCTGAGCTATGCCCCCAACGACTTCGGCGCCCGCACCACCCCCATGGAACTTCACTACCGGCAGCTGAACTTCTACGCCGTCACCGTAGCCTACCGGGACGAAGAGCAGATCGGAATCCGTCTCTACTACCGTCCGCGCACCCGAAGCTCCCAGCCAGTCGATCCCAGCCGACTCAAAACCACCAATATCAACACCATCCTCGAAGCTGCCATCGCTCACTTTTCGATGAAAAATCCGACCCGATTTGACCTCCTGACCGATGCCGATCTCCCCGAGTTCAAGCTGGATCAAAATGGGTTTTCCAAACTCCTGCGCCGGACACTGCACCTCTTCCGTGCGTCGGCTGATCTCCACATCTCCCTGACCATGGCCGTCGGCGAGTCGATCATGATCGACCACACACGCTGCCCCATCGTCCGCCTCACCATCCAGGCCAACGGCCGCTACAGCGACGATGACCGTACCATCAAGGCGCTGGCCGACGCAATGCGCATCATCACCCTCCTCGATGAGCACCGCATCCTTTTTGACATCCCGTTCATCCAAGAATAACTTCATAAAAGGGTTATTGCCTATTTTTTAATCACATCTCTGCATCCAAACTGTCCTTATCTCTGTTATCATTCCTCATCTCAAATTACAAAAGGATACACATGAAGCGAAAACTTCTAACATTGCTGGCAGTGCTGATGCCGGTTGCCGCTATGGCAGATGACACACTCAGCTCCGGAGACACCTCCTGGATGATCGTGGCCACTGCGCTGGTCATGTTGATGACCCCGGCTGGTTTGGCACTCTTCTACGGCGGATTGACCCGTCGC
>JALVWV010000151.1 GCA_027023145.1 Campylobacteraceae bacterium
AAAATGGAGCCCTTCGAGCACCTTGTGGTTGATGTCCCCGAGGAGTTTCAGGGGGTTGCCATTGAAAAGCTTGGCAAACGCAAAGCCGAGATGACCTCTCTGACTCCCATGCCTGATGGTACCGTACGACTGGAGTTTGAGATCCCCGCTCGCGGTCTGATCGGCTTCCGCAGCGAATTTCTCACCGACACCAAAGGGGAGGGGATCATGAACCACTCGTTCATCGAGTACCGCCCCTACAGCGGCGTAGTGATCAGCCGTACACCGGGTGCTCTGGTTTCGATGGATGACGGCGAAGCGGTGGCGTTTTCGATCTTCAACCTTCAGGCACGCGGAACGATGTTTATCAAACCGCAGGACAAAGTCTACAATGGCATGGTGATCGGCGAATCCGCCCGCCCCGGCGACCTCGAAGTCAATCCGCTCAAAGGCAAGCAGCTGACCAACATGCGTACCAGCGGTGCCGATGAAGCGATCAAACTCGTCCCCCCCCGCGAAATGAGCCTTGAGATCGCCATGGAATGGATCGAAGAAGATGAGCTCATCGAAGTGACCCCCCAGAGCATCCGCATCCGCAAAAAAGACCTCGACCCCATTGCTCGCAAGCGCACGGCGCGTGATCGGAAGAATGCGGGGAGATAGCCTTAGAGAGAGAAAGGATTGAGAATTTTTAAACGCTTTTCAATCTCTTGTCCATCTTGCATATCTTCACTGTAAAGAATACGACAATCATTCTCTAAAGCCGAAGCAATAATCAGCGAATCCCAGTAGCTGAAGCCATAGCGGTTGCGAATTTCCATGGCCTTTTGTACTGTCTTGTCTGTGACGGCTTCTACCTGTGTGACGGCCATCAGGCTGCGAAGGCTGTGTTGAATATCTTTATCGGGTACGTGATGTTTGCGTAAAGCGCTGTAGTATTCATTGCACACTTGAGTCGATATGGTGACGCGTTCATTGTCGGAAAAATTTCCAAGAAACGTTTGCGCTTTTTGATGTTTCAGGGCATCTTCGGTACGATTGGGAGTATCCAGAAATGCATAAACGAAAATGTTGGTATCGATAAAAACCTTATCGCTCATGCAGTGTCTCTCGATCAAACGAGTTGATTGCCTCTACGGTGTGGGTCTGGTTGAGAAAATCTTCAAAAATGTTATGGTGTTTCACCGGTTTTTTTGGACTTGATATTGTGAGTTTTACTTTGTTTTTCGGGAGATAATTCAGGAAAAACATTACTTTGTCGAAAATGTCATTGCTGATATCCAGTTGAATCCGATGCATGGTCAACCTCCACTTGGTTTGGGTTATTATAACATAAGTTCAAAATGCCTCCGATTTATTCTGATGATTGTATGTAAGGCAGGACAATCTCTTCTACCTCTTCAAGCCCATTTTTGTCGCCATAATAATACTCTTCAAGTAGCGGAATTATTTTGTATTGCAAAACAAACGCCAGATCCTCATCGCTCTCAATAGGCATAAAATAGCTGTGTCCTATCTGATAATCATCTCCAAGAGTCTCTCGTATCTTTTCGTTGATCGTCTCAAAAATATTTCTCGCATTTTGGTATTTGATTAGTTCTGCGTTGGGTTCCATTTTCAGAAATGTAAATCGTCTACGCAGTGCGATATCGATGAGGGCGATGGATTTGTCGGTGCTGTTCATGGTGCCGATGATGTAGAGGTTGGAGGGTATCTTGAATGGTTTTTTGGAGTAGGGGAGGGTCACTTCCAGCGTATTGCGCTTGTCCTCTTCAATCAGAGTGATGAGTTCCCCGAAGATTTTGGAGATGTTGCCACGGTTGATTTCGTCGATGACGAGGTAGTAGTTTTGTTGTATTATTTTTTGAACATTGTACTGATTTTTTGAACCCATAAATTCTTTTATCTTTGTATAAAGCTTGTAATAATATGGCGCATTGCCATGATAAGTACTTCTGGACTCATACGCAGGTTTTATATCTTGATAACGAGCGATTTTTCCGCTGAGATAATCATCTAAATCTCTCAGGATAATTTCTTTTGTCAAGGATTGGTCTTTAACTCGTCCTCTGGTTACAAATGATCTCAATTCTCCATCAGATTTTTTGTTGACTTGTATGTGCAAATTTTTGTCGATTTCAAAACTCTCTTGTTCCTCTACGTGTCTGGCAAAATCATTCAATAGCGCTTCTGCATCCAAGCCTTTTTCTTTAGTCGAGTCTTCCAGATTTTTTTGTGCGGTAAAACTTATCTTTTTGAAAATCCCATCGACAAGTTCTATTGTCCCCCCTTCATTTGGCCTAAATCCTTCAATAAAATCCTCATATCCAAAGCTCTGGTGGAAGGTGACGAATTTTACTCTTTCTTTGATATCAGATATATCGGCATGTCCACTGTAAGTGTTGGCCTGTATCGTCTCAAATATCTCTTTGTCTGATTTGCCATCTTCGATGAGGCGGATGAGTTTGTTTGTGTTGTGTGTTTTTCCGACTCCTGGGGAGCCATAGAGGATGATGTTTTTAATCATTGCCATTTTTGATCCTACTTCTCTTTTGTTCGTATCATTTAAATGAAGTATATTTTTTATATAGCCATCCCGAATTTAAATTCATAGTGCAATTTTTAACACGATTGGAAAATATGAGGGGTTAGATGTTAAACTAATGCCCTTGTATCCAACCAAAGATAAAAGGAGCACTCATGAAATACACACATCTA
>JALVWV010000152.1 GCA_027023145.1 Campylobacteraceae bacterium
AACTGCGCCTGGGAAGCCAGCGAATCAAAGGCTTGCTTGAGTAAGCCCATCTTTTTGGCTTGTGCTTCATCAAATTTCCCTTTGAATAGCTCATTGTAACGCTCATAGAGATTTTGGTACGTGATGTTCAATTTGGCATTGGAGATTTCAATATCTCCCACGGCACCAACGGCACTCGCCTTGGATCCGTATTTATAACTTCCCCAGTTAACAGCTCCGGCTCCAACAAAAGCAATCGTGGCAATCCAAATGGTCCATACAAGGTATCGGTTGTGTCTCTGCATCCATGTAATCATAACGGTTTCTGCCTTCTGTCGAAAAATTTGAATACAATTTTAGTGAAGTTGGGGTTAAAAGGAGTTTGGAAGAAACCTTTGGGGATCCCGGGAGAGAAACCCAATGAGCTTTCCAATACTATTTTTTCTTACGGAGTAAAGCACGTGTCAACGACTTGATTGACTGGAGAGGGTTGCTGTTGCGGAGGCGCTCGTAGTGGCGTTGTGCCCGTTCGACCCCCATCTGTGCTGCCTCTTCATACAAGAGAAGGGCGTGTTGTTTGTTTTTGTCAATCCCGATACCGTATTCGTAAAGCTGACCCAGATCACAAATCGCTTCGGGGTAATCCTCTTCGGCCAGGCGGTTGATCTGTGTAAACGACTCGGGGAAGTTTTGTTGAAGCACTTCCCCCTTGAACAACTCGCGTGCCAACATAAACTGGGCAAAGGTTGACTCCGTGGTCGCTGCGGCAATCAGCATCTGCGCTGCTTCAGCAATGCGACCCTGCTCTTTGAGCTCTTGGTAGCGCTCGATGGCTGCTTCGACTTGTGATTCAGCATAATCTCGGGTCGAGACCATCTGGATAAAATCCTGCACCTCTTCTGTCGTCCCCTCTTCGCGCACTTCTCGCTGAGGATACTGATGCATCATGTTGCGAAATTTCTGCCCCATGTACGCAAACATCTCATAGTGAATGTCCTCTTCCTCCGGTTCAAACTCCCAACGCCAAGGTCGAGAATCTCCCTCTTTGATTGTAGACGATACCGCATCATCTGTTGCCGATATTGGCTCTGTCGATTCCTCTTCGGGTTCAGGTACAGCCTCCATCACCGCTGCCGATTCTGTTGCCCCTGAAGATTCCGATACCAAAGACGGCTCTTCGACCGAGGAGATAGTCTCCCATTCGGAAATTTCGGGGGGCATCTTCTCTTCTGTTGGCGCCGATACCGATACAATCTCTTCGGCAATCTCCTCTGTGCCAACATCGTGACCCTCTGTCTCAGCAAATTCTAAAGGATCGAGCGAAAAGATACCGGTATCCGCTCCCGCATCAACCGCCTCGGTTGGTGCATCCGGTGCATCCGTTGTCTCAGTAATCGAAACTTCCTCAACATTTGAAACGGGGGGAAAAGTCATGAGATCATCCTCGAGTGCCAAATCATCACCTCCGTCAAACAAAGGGGTCATCTCCATCGCAGAAGAAACAGGCGCCTCCTCGTGCTGTGTCTCCGGTGGCGGTGTCGGCTCGACTGGCCTGGAAAAGCGGGGTGCATCTGCTTGCGGTTGTGGCTCGGGCTCAGTGACAATATCTTGATCCAATGTAAACAGGGGGTCAAGCTCTCCAGCGGGTACAGCTGACTCAGAAGTCGCAGGTGCAACTCTCTGAGACTCCTGAGATGGCGTCTCGATTGGATTCTCGGGCTTTGGCGATGACTCCTTCACCGATTCAGGTGCCTGATAGCGCCGAGGACTTGTTGCACTCTCTTTGGTCATCGCCAGCATCTCATCGAGTGTTATGGCATGCCCCTCTTCCACTGATATCTGAGCTGGTGTTGACTGTGTGAACAAATCCGGCTCCGGTTTTGCCGGCTCCGGAGTCGCTGTTTTATGCGTCGGGGGATCGAAAAAATCATCCCGAAGGGTTTCTGCGTAATCTCGCATCATATAGAGCGCCTGACGAAAATTCTTCCCCTCCAACTCATACAGTATGGCATGCAAATGTTTGTCGGTGCTCATGTTGCGCAACCGCCGGATCTGGGTATCGATGACTTCGTAGTCTCCCAGTTGAGCCGCAATCCGGATCAGTTCAAAACGCCCTTCAATCTCTTCCATTATCATAAACTCCACTCAAAGAATGTGACTATCTTACCATATTATTGGTTAACTTTCTATCAGGTGGTCACCCCGCCAACATCAACAGTCGAGCGCTGTTTTCAAGGATGGCAATCTTTTTGGCCATGTCACCCAGGTCACGATCGTACGCATACACACCGTACCCTCGCACCAACATCAGGTGCCCGGGGTGTGTTTTGAAATGGTTGGCGATGGCATGGGGTGCCCGGTCATACCAGTCTGAGAAGTGTTGCGGGTCATAGATGGCAATCTCCCCGATCATTTCATGGCCAAAATAATCCCGGGGGACAAATACATCGTGTGCCAGAGCATACGCCGTCACATAGGGAGGCATCGTGTAGGCAATGTATTTGGCATGGGGTATCTCACGATAGACCTCTTCATGAATCGGCGTATCAATGCTCGCGATATTGTGGCGGTAGTCCGGATTGTCACTTTCGATCCGGATCAGGGATTCGGGCATGATCTCATCGAAGATCGCCTCCTTTTTATTGATCAAAAACGATCCCGTATCAATCCGAGCCGAGATCGAACCATGATGCACCCCGAAAAAGTTCTTGCG
>JALVWV010000153.1 GCA_027023145.1 Campylobacteraceae bacterium
CTGAAGATGCGTATCCCGGGTCTGGCTGGAGAAGTGATGGCCAAGCTCGGCGTCAACGTCACCAACATCCCCGCCGGCGAGCTCTACACGTCTCTCGATCGCGGTACGATTGATGCGCTCGAGTGGGTCGGACCTGGTATGGACATCAAAATGGGCTTCTACAAAGTCGCTCCTTATTATTATACCGGTTGGCACGAGCCGGCATCTGAGATGCAGTTCATGGTCAACAAGAAGGCATTTGACAAGTTACCCAAGAAGTATCAAGTGATGCTCGAGACGGCGATGAAGGCGGCCGCCATGGATATGTATATCGAAAACTTCGCTGCGTCCGTCGATGCATGGGCGAAGATGAAAAAAGACTACCCCGATATCAAAGTCCGCACCTTCCCCAAGCCGGTGCTTAAAGCACTCCAGAAAGCAGCGGATGAAGTCTATGAGGGCTACGCAGCCAAGAATGCCAAGTTCAAAGAGATCTACACCGACTACAAAGCGTACATGAAAAAAGCACGCGAGTGGACGATGATGATGCAGGGCGGTTACCTCAAGCTTAATGAGGAACTGGCCAAGTAAGTTTTTGGAATGAGGAGTTAGGAGTGAGGAATTAGGAATTAGGAATTTTGGTAGGCGTTGCGTCGCAACGCTCTTATCAAATGGGGATGCGACTTCAGTCGCATGGACTCTACCTCACTTTTAACTCATTCCATTGTTCCGCGTAGGGTGTTGTGCCCTCACAACACCAGAATGTCATGTAAAAAGGCAAGCACAAATACGCAGATAAACGTACCAATCGGTGTTGTCGGGGAACAACACCCTACGCGGAACGCGCAGCGCATAACACGGAACATGCTACATCCCAGTCCATTCGTATGTCGATGTATTCCCCACCGATAGACCAATGCACTGAACAGACCCAAACTATTCCAAAGGATTTTCTTTGTTGATCTCACTCGAAAAATGGATGGATAAAATCATCGATGCTGTCGGTTATGTTACCGGGGTGCTGCTGATCGTGATGATCCTCAATGTGGCGTTTGATGTGATGATGCGGTATGTGTTTCACAACAGCTCCATCGGGATGCAGGAGGTGGAGTGGCATCTCTTTGCGGTGATCATCCTCTACGGTACCGGCTATGCCCTCAGGCACAATGCCCACGTGCGGGTGGACTTCGTCTACGATCGCCTCACTGAACGCAAAAAAGCGTGGATCAACATCATGGGGACGATTTTCTTCCTCCTGCCGCTGGCGCTGTTGGTGATCGACGGCTCGTATGAGTTTGTCATGGATGCTTACACCACCCATGAGATCAGTGAAGATCCCGGCGGTTTGCCCTATCGCTGGCTGATCAAAGTGCAGATTACGATCGCTTTCATCTTTTTGGTCTTTGCAGCGATCAACTACATTATCCACCATATCAACGTCCTGCGCGGTCTCGAGCCGATATTGGTAGATGAGGAGGAGTTGGTATGATTGGATTGGTGATGTTTGGAGCAGCGCTGCTGCTGCTGGTACTGGGGTTTCCGGTGGCGTTTACGTTTGGAGCGGTGGCGATCTACTTCGGTCTGGGGGCCGCATGGATCGAGATCATGCCTGACGGCGGGACGCTGATGGAGTGGTGGGAAGAATTTCTCTCCATGTTCAGTATGATGCCCTTTCGGATCTATGCCATCATGACCAACAAAATCCTCATGGCTGTTCCGCTCTTTATCTTCATGGGGATCATCCTCCAAAAATCGGAACTGGCGGAGCGGATGCTCGAGTCGATGGGGACGCTCTTTGGCAAAGTGCGGGGCGGACTGGCAATCTCGACAGTGCTCATCGGGGCACTGCTGGCTGCCTCGACCGGTGTCGTGGGGGCTTCGGTTGTGGCGATGGGGGTGATTTCCCTACCGGTCATGCTCCACAACGGCTACAAGAAAACCATCAGTACCGGTACGATCTGTGCAGCCGGGACGCTGGGGCAGATCATCCCCCCTTCGATTGTCCTGATCGTCCTAGCGGATGTGTTTCAGCTCCCCGTCGGGGATTTGTTCAAAGCGGCCGTGATGCCCGGTCTCATGCTGGTGGGGGTCTACATCGTCTACATCCTCATCGTGGCGTTTCTTGACAAGGACGCGGCGCCAGCGATGAAAGTCGATGCTACCCAAACGCGTGCCAGCAATATCAAACGCGCTCTCCTCTCCATTATTCCTCCACTGACCCTTATTGTCCTCGTGCTGGGTTCCATTTTTGCCGGGATTGCTACCCCCACTGAGTCGGCCTCTCTGGGGGCACTGGGGAGTATGATCCTGGCGTTCATGTACCGTAAACTCAGCTATACCATGGTGCGGGATGCCTCCCTCGAGACGGTCAAGACCACGGCCATGGTGTTTGCGATCCTCATCGGGGCGACGGCGTTTTCGATGGTGTTTATCTACAGCGGCGCCGATGAGATCGTCGAGCACTTCATGACAACACTGCCAGGTGAGAAATGGGGCTTCCTGATCCTGACGATGCTCATCATCATGTTCCTCGGCTTTTTCATCGACTTCATCGAAATCTCCTACATCGTCGTCCCGATCCTTCTGCCGATCTCCCAGACGATCGGGATCGATCCGCTGTGGTTTGCGATCCTTATTGCGCTCAACCTTCAGACCTCGTTCCTCACCCCGCCGTTTGGCTTCAGCCTCTTTTACCTCAAAGGGGTCGCTCC
>JALVWV010000154.1 GCA_027023145.1 Campylobacteraceae bacterium
GATCTGCTCACTCCGATACATCACAAAAGCCTCATCGGCAAACAACCCATGCTCAAACGTCCCCAACACCGTATCCGTCTCGTACCCATCGGGATATGAGAGCGAAATGCCGTGATGGATCTCGTAGCGCTCACCCTGCCGGCGGACGATCTTGTCCCGCTCGAAGCGGATGATGCTAGGGACGATTCCAAGCCCTTGAACTACACTTCCGGATGACGATTCAACACCCCCTGGATCTTCAATCCACTCATGGAGCATCTCGTAGCCACCACAGATGGCGATGATGCGGGTCGTATCAGACAAACGGGTTTCGGCTCTGCTTTGTGGGACTGAAGTCCCAGCCCCTTGTAGAGTATGAGATTTTGGGTTGGTACCGACATGAGAAAGCTCTTTTATCTGCTCGGCAAACCCCTGCTCTCTGAGCCACGCCAAATCTTCCAGCACCAGCTTGGATCCGGGCAGGATCACCGTATCGTACCCACTCAGATCAGCCGCCCCCCGGACAAACGTCACACACACATCCTCATCGGCCAGCAACGGCTCAAAATCGGTGTAATTGCTCATCGTCGGGTACGCAATCACCGCCACCCGCTTCGCCCCGTCCCGGCACCGCTGGGCATACCCCATCAGGCTTTGTGAATCTTCGAAGCCAAGGTTAAACGGCACATACGGCAACACCCCCAACACCGGAATCCCAAACCGATCCTCGATGATCCGCACCCCCTCATCAAAAAGGCTGCGATCCCCTCGGAATTTGTTGACCACCACACCGATGACACGATCCCGAAGCGCCTCGGGGAGGAGGTGGTACACCCCGTAGATCGAGGCAAACACGCCCCCTTTTTCGATGTCGGCCACGAGGATAATGCGGGTGTCAAACTCGGTAGCGATGTAGAGGTTGGAGAGGTCTTTGTCCATGAGGTTGAGCTCTACCGGAGAGCCTGCACCCTCGGCAATCACCACGTCGTAGTGCCCCTCAAGGTGACTAAAGGCTTCGGAGACAATGGGCTTGAGGGTATCAATATCACGGTAATACTCCCGCACATCCTGCGTGCGCACCGCTTCTCCTCGGATGATGAGGGAGGCGGCACTCCCCCGGCCGGACTTGAGGAGCACCGGGTTGGTGTGCCACGAAGTGGGGACTCCCAGAGCCGTGGCTTGAAACTGCTGTGCCACGGCGATCTCAGATCCATCATCAGCGACGTGGGCGTTGTTAGAGACGTTTTGGGCTTTGAACGGCGCGACACTCAGCCCCTGCTCCTGCAACAATCGACCGATGAGCCACGTGAGAGTACTCTTGCCCGCATCCGAATGGGTACCAAAGATCGAGAGATTAGCCACCCAGCACCTCCGCAAGGGGCTCCATCTGCTCGATTGCCTTAACCGCGATCCGAACATGGTGAGCATCCAGCCCGTCAAAGTTGGCACAATCGCGCACCAAAATCCGATGAGGAAGCAGTCGTCGTTGCAGCTCCTCCACCCGCATCCCCCGCAACCGAACGAGGACAAAGTTAGCCTCACCCGGATAGATCGTCTCAACCAACGGACTCGATCCCAACACATCCAGCAGCCATGCTTTGGCCTCCCGGTTTGCCACCTCCGATCGGGCAGCAAACATCTCATCCTCCATTGCCGAAAGGAGATACGCCGTATCAAACGCCGAGAGCTTCCAGAGCGGCTCCCGCTGACGCAAGGCCGCGATATTATCCGCAGAGGAAACAAGTACACCGATCCGCATCCCGGCAGCGCCGAAATATTTAGTCATGGAGGTAAGAATGTAGAGATTGGGGTATCGATCCAAATACCGGCTCACCGAGGGGTGAGAAGTAAACGCCAAAAACGACTCATCCACCAGCACCGTACACCCCTGCTCTGCCCACCGCCTCAAATAAGGCTCCATATCATACCACGCCCCATCCGGTGTCGCCGGATTGACAAACACCACAAAAGACCCCTCCGGCACCTCCACCTCCATCTGCGAAAACCGATCGATCAGATGAACTTCAAAGCCAAAACGTTCCGCTGCTTTTTTGTATTCCAGGTAAGCCGGAGAATAAATAACGTTCGTTTGTGGAAGCATGGCACTGTAGGTCGGGGTGCCCCCACCCCGACAATCAGACAAATACGCGTACAGGGAAAAAATCGCACTGCTCCCTCCATTGAACACCTCCATCTGATCGATCGAAACCCCCATATAGTTCGCAAGTCTCTCGTAGAGTTCCGTATAATCAGGATAAGGAGCGATGGGAAGCACATTGAAATCGACATCAATGCGAGGAGTAACGAAATTGATATTGGATGATAGATCGATCACCTCATCGGGCTGACAGCCACACGTTTTGGCAAATGCGGCGATGTTGCCACCGTGTTGGAAGGGGGTCATTTCAGCCGCACCTCAATCCCCAACTTCACTTCATACACCTCATCGCATACCCTGGCAAGCGCCTGCCCCACGATCCCGCTGCGATCGACATAGGTTCGGCTGAGGCGCTCAACCGGGATCACCCCCGATCCGACGTCATTGAGGACGAAGACAATGTGCGCATCCACTGCTCCCAGCGCTTCGATCTGCGATAGTACCCGCTCCTCGTCCCACTCCAGTGTATTGAGTAGCCACATACTCATACAGTCGATCAGGTACGTCCCCCCCGGAGCTATCTGCCTGATCAAATCTCTGGGCTCCTCGACAC
>JALVWV010000155.1 GCA_027023145.1 Campylobacteraceae bacterium
TCCGATGGCTCCGAAATCGGTCGCTTCAGATGAAGGGCCGGTGGCGAGGATACGCGGATCATGGGTGTACCGATCCGAGAAACGCTCCAGTGCATAGTCCATCATCGCATACACGCCCGTCTCCCCCTCCTGCCAGACAGCCGGTGCATCCACCGGTTCGATCTCCAGCTCGAGCGATCCGTCTTCTCTCCGGTTGAGATAGAGGAGGGAAGGGGTATCTGCCTGCCCCGTCACCACCAGCATATCGATATCCATCTGCCGAAAGACCCAGCCCGCTCCTCCCATGCTCGAGACGAAAAAACCTTCCCAGCTTCGGGAATGACCGGTGACAATCAGACGGCTCGATCCCGAAAAAATCGATCCAGAAAAGAGCCCGATCCCAAAATTGACACCCCGATATTTTTCATGCAAATGCAAGCCGAGATCCACCGGCCCGAAATAGTCACCTATCGCATATTTTTTCACACGATGGGATCGGTCACCAACATCGATGATCAACACTTTTATTTCGCTCTTCATCTCTCTTCTCCAGTAATAATGTAATAACATTATAATAAGTACTATATGAGAAAAGACTTATTTTTTTATGTAATTAAGATGTCAAAAAAAATATTTGCTCACTTTTCTATCCGTTTTTCGGTGCAATTAAACTTATTAGGGTAGAATGCTCACTTATTAAAATGTATCCCCACCTGATCGAAGGAATCCGTATGAAAAAACTCGTGTTACTCTCCGCACTTTCCATCGTGCTCACCCTTTCAGCTTCCGCTTCCAAGCGTATCGTCGTCAACCTCTCACAGCAACGAGCCTGTGCCTATGAAGGGTCGCAAACGGTCTTCTGTGGCAATATTTCGAGCGGTAAGCCCGGTCACCGCACGCCCACGGGTCACTTCCGCGTGCTGGAAAAAGACATTGACCATGTCTCCAGTAAGTACCCTGAACCCAATGGCGGCGCCAAAATGCATTATATGCTGCGCGTGACCAGTAGCGGGATTGCCATGCACCTGGGTTATGTTCCCAATTACCCGGCCTCACACGGATGTATTCGGATGCAGAACGGTTTTGCTCAGCGTATGTACAATTGGGCGCATGTCGGGGTGCCTATCAGCGTGATCGGTACCCCTCCCAGTCGGGTCAGCCGCTCGATTTTTTCCCACACTTACTCATCCACATCTCGGCGCAGGGTTTCGACCCCCAATGATATCATGGCCGAATTTATGGGGCGTCACATACGCACCAATCGCACCAGAAGACGAGGTGTACACAAAACGGTACGTAAGCGCAGTACACGCAAAAGACAGAGGCACCACCGTCGTATTCGGCACTTAGATCCACTCAAGACATTGGCTGGGCGCTAATACATCAGAAGGATTGGGTATGCGCAAAATACGGATAAGTCTCCTATTGGTTCTATGTGTTGTTGGTTGGATGCCTTTGCACGCTTCCAAACGCATTCTCGTTGACCTGACGCATCAAGTAGCGATTGCCTATCAAGACGGCAAAGTACTTTTCTACGGCCGCATCTCTTCGGGCAAGCCTGGGAGAGAAACCCCGACAGGCTCATTCTATGTACGCGAAAAAGATGTGGATCATGTCTCCAATCTCTGGCCGAAGCCCAACGGCGGTGCACGCATGCCATATATGCTCCGCATCACGCGTGACGGAGTAGCGATGCATTTGGGTCATACGCCAAACTATCCTGCTTCGCATGGTTGCATCAGGATGCAGGATGGGTTTGCTCAGCGGATGTTTGCTTGGGCGGATAAGTGGGTCAAGGTGGATATCGTCGGGCATGCCCCGGTGCACTCGCCACCAGTAGCCCTCCCGGCGTTTGCTCAGAGCCGTGAGGTGCTACGCCGATCCATCGGCGGAGGCAACGGCAGCGCCTTGGATGTCCTCAGCTCCAATCCCAAGGTCAACGGCTCGATCAAACACCCCCATCTCGTCATCCAAGAGGACACCTACAAAACGACTCCCATGACAAGACAAGATGCTCCACCACGCCATATCCGAGCCGTCGATGTCCTCAGCTCCAACCCCAAGCGCCGCCAGCGCATCAAAAAAACCCGACACAAGCAGCACCCCCGAAAACCTCTACACAAACAGCACAATCGCCACCCCAATCCCCTCCAGGTTCTCAGCACCCACTAAATACTCCACCCCACCACCATCTCCCTGCACCGACACATGGTTTGAATGTTTGAGGAGGCAAGGGTGCAATGAGATGTACATAAAAAATAGGGGATTGACGTAGTCGGTTCAAAAGGGAAATAGTACGAAAAAGTGAATAAGATTGATATGAAGTCAAATTGGTTGCGGAGACAGGATTTGAACCTGTGACCTTCGGATTATGAGAGCCTCTTCAAAGCCCCGTAAATCGGACGAAATCAAAAAATGTCACCACGAGCCGCACCAAACAAATCACTACTTCCCATTAACTCCCAATGACTTCTTACTTGACTACACATGATCTTAATTTTAACTACTTTCCCTTAGATACATTGCAATCTATGTAGAGTATAAGCAGTTAATTATCTAGAAAAAAGTATAATTTTTTCTAGATTGTATAGAAAGGATAATGGCTTGAAAAGCATGGTAAATAGGGCGTTCTACTTCATTGCAGGTCATGGTAGGGGGTGGGCATTCTCATCAAAAGACCTATTGGAGAAGTTTAGTCGTT
>JALVWV010000156.1 GCA_027023145.1 Campylobacteraceae bacterium
AAGCGATCCTCATCCCCGGCTTCGGTCAGGGTCCTGCCATCGTCGCCAAAAATTACCACCAGCTCAAGATCACCCAGCCTCTTTATCAGTCTCACGGTGTTGCTTCCAAGAAATTCATCGAGATCGCCGGAGAAGCTGCCAACGGTATCCGCCTCGTCTCTCCCCCGGTTGTCGTCGCTGACAAACTCGACGACAGCAATCCGGTCAAAAAAGTCTGTGTCGCCTACAAAAATGAGTATGAGAAATTCTCTGGCAGCCAAGTCTCCAGCTTTGGCGGACACGCATACGACGCCCTCTATGCCCTCGTCGAAGCGATCAAAGCTGGTGACGGCTCCGCCCAGTCGATCCGGGACAACCTCGAAAAACTCCACAACTTCGTCGGCATCGACGGTGTGGTCAACATGAGCCCCACCGATCACCTCGGTCTCGATACCAAGTCTGGCATGGTATTATTAGATATCAAAGACGGAGACTGGGCGTTAGCCAAATGACCGAACTCTTCGCGTTCCTCCTCTCCGGCCTTACGGTCGGATTCGTTTATGCACTCGTTGGAATGGGCTTCACCGTCATCTACAACTCCAGCGGCATCATCAACTTCGCTCAGGGGGAGTTTGTGATGGCTGGGGGGATGGTGATGGTCTTCCTGCTCGCCGGTGGGATCCCGATGGCACCCGCTTTCGGGCTCGCGATCCTCATTACCGCTCTGCTGGGCATCCTGCTTTGGAAACTCATCGACCTCTCCCGTGACAGCTCCCAGGTTTCGCTCATTATCCTCACACTGGGGTATGCGATTTTCCTGCGAGGTCTCACGGAAGTGGTTCTGGACAAAGAGCTCCACACCCTCCCCTCGTTTGTCGGGGATGGCGCTTTGGAAATCTTCGGCGCAATCCTCACCTATCAGGCACTCCTCATCATCGTCGTCTCTCTCGCCATCGTCATCGCTCTGTATCTCTTTTTTCGCAGGACCCGCACCGGCAAAGCGATGATCGCCGTCTCCGACAACGTCGAGTCCGCCCGTCTCATGGGGATCAACGTCCGCCGCATCCTCATGCTCAATTTCGCCCTCTCCGCCGCCATCGCCGCCGTAGGAGGCATCCTCCTGACCCCCATCGCCTCCACCAACTACGAAGTGGGCATCATGCTCGGGCTCAAAGGCTTCGCCGCTGCGATCATCGGGGGACTCAGCAACCCCTTCGGCGCCGTACTCGGCGGTCTCATCCTCGGTCTCATCGAAGCCCTCGTCGCCGGGTATCTTTCGTCCGAGTACAAAGACGCCGTAGCCTTTATCATTATGCTGCTCATTTTGTTTGTCCGCCCGGGCGGGATATTTAGTACGTTGAAAGCGCAGAGAGTTTGATATAAATGAAAGATGAAAAATGAAAAATGAAAGATGAAAGATGAAAGATGAAAAATGAAAGATGAAAAAATAAAGGCATTGCGTAGCAATGCAAACCGACACTATTCACTATTCACTATTCACTATTCACTCCCCTGGCTGATCCTGTCAGCCATTCTCGCCCTCACCCCTCTATTGCTCACCAACGATTTCTACTACGAGATCGCCATCGTCGCCCTCTTCAATGCCATGATCGCCGCGGGACTCAATCTCCTGATGGGATATGCCGGGCAAATCAGCCTCGCCCACGGCGCGTTTGCCGGACTGGGCGGGTACATTTCAGCCATTCTCGTGGGGCAATACAGCCTCTCTCCCCTCTTTGCCATTGCCATTTCACTCGGGATCATGGCGATCTTTGCCTACCTCATCGCCCGCCCGATCCTCAAACTCTCCGGCCACTACCTCGCCATGGCGACTCTTGGGGTCGGGGTCATCGTCGCCATTGTGCTGAACAACGAAGAGCAACTCACTGGCGGCACCGATGGGATGAGCGTCGAGAGTTTTTCGGTGTTTGGGTTTGAATTTACCGAGGGGTGGCAATGGTACCTTCTTGCCAGCGTGCTATTGCTGTTGCTTTTGTGGGTAATGGAAAACCTCATCGACTCCCCTTTTGGACGGATCCTCCGCAGCCTCCATGACTCCGAAAAAGCCTCCGGAAGTGTCGGCGTCGATGTCGCCCTCTACAAAAGCCGCGTCTTTGTCCTCTCCGTCGTCATTGCTACCCTCGCCGGGAGTCTCTACGCTTTCTTTTCCGGCTTCATCTCCCCGCAGGAGGCGGGGTTCGGCCGATCCATCGAACTGGTGGTCATGGTCGTGCTCGGCGGCATGGGACGCCTCTACGGTGCCGTGATTGGAGCCGTGATCCTCACCCTCCTGCCACAATTGCTCGCCTCCTTCGAAGAGTACCAAACCCTCATTTACGGTCTCATCATTATCGGCGTCATGGTCTTCATGCCCCGAGGGATTGCTTCGTTATTCGATAGGTTCAGGAGGGGGCACACATGAATAACATCACTTCGGGGCTTGGACTTGGGTCCAACCAAACGCGTAGCGTATCATGTGGGACTGAAGTCCCAGCCCCTGTCTTTGGTCGGCTGAAGCCAACCCTACGGTATTCTTTGGCTGCCGTACCTTTCCGCGTAGGGTGCGCAATTGCGCACCTTCCAACGGTCACATTGCGGGGATATTTTGACAATGTGCGTTGCGATTGTGGTGTGCTGCTGCACACCCTACGCGACAAAACGGGACTGAAGTCCCTGCTCCATTCACTATTCATACGC
>JALVWV010000157.1 GCA_027023145.1 Campylobacteraceae bacterium
AAAATGATGCTTGAGTAATCAATTCCAAAATTACTTTTGCCCTCAAGGACATTTTTGGCGATATTGATACCATTTCTGTACTCCAGAAGATCGACATCCAGACCCGCCTCACGATAATAACCTTTCTCTTTGGCCATATAGTATCCGGCAAACTCAAACTGATGTTTCCACAGAAGCTGTAAGGTGACTTTTTGCGTAGCAGACCCTTGGGCTTGCAGTAATGCAACGGAAGCGATCAAGAAGTAAAAAAGCACGCTCATGCCAACCCCATTCTTCCCTTTACAGAAGTGCGTATCAATGTATCCAATTTTATCCAATTACTGCAAGCATTATACCGGCATTTTCTAAAAAATAATCCAAAGATATGAAATTGCTTCCGATTTACGGTACAATGTAGAGACATATTGTTGTACCTAGGAGCTCAAGATGGCATTTTCGATCCCTACAGGAAGTGAAATAATCACCCGAAGCACCCAAACGCTCAAGCGATTTCCTCTGACCATGTTGTCGGCAATCATTGGCACACTTATCGCTATCTACCTCATTGAGATAGCGCCTCCGAAAATGGAGGGGGTCTATTTGATGCTCTCCAAGATTTTGCTCAGCAGTTCATTAGCCATATTTGTCTTTACAGCTGTCCGTCTGGCGGGTGAGAGCCTCAAGGCTCATTGGCATCACGTGTTAACGCTTCTGGCCGTGCTTGGGATACTGGCGTATTATATGATCCTGCCCGATACCTCCAAAGAGTTTGCCGTATCGATGATACCGTTTCGCCACTTCTTTTTGATTGTGCTTTTTGCCGTGGCGTTCTTGTGGGCTCCTTTTGTCCGCAGCGACCTTGACAATGCTGACTATTGGGAGTACAGCAAGCAGATTTTGTTTGCGCTGGTCATTTCCTTTTTATTTACTCTCGTGGTGATACTGGGGGTCAATGGTGCCTTGTTTGCGATCCAAAAGCTCTTTGATCTTCACCTAGCCAGCAAACGCTATTTTCAGTTGGATGTTTTCGTCATCGGCATCTTCTCTGTGGGGTATTTCCTCTCTCAGATACCGCGTGCCCCATTGGCATCCAGGCACTCCCCCAAACCCCCACGCGTCGAAAAGTTTTTTACCCAGTGGCTGCTGACGCCTCTTAGCGGATTGTACTTTGTGATACTTTATAGTTATACGGCCAAGGTTTTGTTTACCATGGATTGGCCCAAAGGGATATTGGCCTGGCTGATTGTCATCTTTTCGGTTGTGGCGATACTGACCTATCTATTCTGGACACACTTCGTCACGGAACAAAACAGCTGGTGGCGCAGGGGGATATGGCTGGCGATACTGCTGCAGACTGTGATGCTGTTTGTGGCGATTGGGATTCGTATCGCCGAGTACTCCTGGACGGAAAGCCGATACATGGTGTTTGTGCTGGGGGTCTGGCTGGCGGGCGTGTCGCTGTATTTTTTGTGGACAAAGCAGGCCAAAATCAAATGGATATTTATCTCCATCAGTCTGCTCATCGCCCTGACGCAATTTGGTCCGTTCAATGCCTATACGGTAAGCCAGAATGCACAGACGCAACGCCTTCAAGAGATGATGGTGGAGCTAAAAAAACATGAAAACACATTGATCACTCCCCTGAAGCTTCGCTATGAGATATCCGATGCCTTGTCGTATCTGGAAAACAGGTATGGAAAAGACAGCCTCATCACACTGTTTCCCGAGATCAACAAAGAATTCGAGAAGATACAAGCCCGCAGAGAAGCACTCAACACAGCACGGCGTCGCTTGGAAAAAGAGGGGAAGACGCCTACTAAAGAAATGCGCGCAGAGCGCATTGCACTGAGCAAATACCCCTACCGTTTCTCCAGATTTGTCGTACAGAAGCTTGGATTTGAATTTGTCACCCCATGGGAATACAGAGGCGTCATCGAACGCAAACACCCAAGAATCAGCTTCGCCTCAAAAAGGGGATATATTCCCTATAGCAGCAATACCGTAGTGGATGTAAAGGGTTATGATTATATGCTGTATGTGAACATGGACGGTTATGGCTGCGCCCAAAAGGTCAACACGAAGAGGATAGATTTTGACGATGTTGATTTGGTGCTGCGGTATACAAACACGCACCAGCTTGAGATAACCAAAGGCGATGCCCGCATAACCATAGACATGAAAGCATTGTTAAAGAAGCTGATAGCCAAACACGGCAAAAGATCACAAAGTGTAGCTCAGGATGAACTTATTCTCACCCAGGAAAACCAGCACATGAAAGTCAAACTGAAACTGAATGAAATTACCGAGGAACGCTATGACGATAACACATCAATCGAGTTTAATGGCATGTTGCTTATTGGGGAGAAATTGTCACGTTATAAGAGGAGAAATATATGACAATATGACACATTTTGCCTCGTTCCGACCGTCCCGGTCGGAACGCCTATGAGATTACAATGCGAAAAAGAGACGCTATAGCAGGAGCATCGACGCATATATTCCCAATTCATAACAAAAGGGACATAATCGGAGTAAAAATATTGTATATATTCCTAAATATTCCAGTAATATGATACTAAGATTTTAAGTTTTATACTCTTACACTTCCTTCTCTTCCGGCGGAATTGGGACAAAATAGCCGATCAGCAGCAGGAGGAGCCCTACGACGATGAACGAAACGATCCGCTCGATCGTCCCCGAACCGGCCAATTCAACGAAAAAGAGTTTGAGGACGATCACCCCGAGCAATCCGAATCCGGCACTCCAGAGGGTACGGTTGGTGAGGCGTTTGGAGAGGAGCATGGTGACGATCGCTACGATCGACCAGAGGATCGAGATGCCCGACTGGAAGTAGAGATCGTGCCACAACCCGTGCAGCGTGTATGGCGTCTCGCGATAGAGGTGCACTGCACGTGCAAACACCGCACTCAAAACCACCAGTCCCGTCAAAGCCGCACCGCCCCAGAGCACTCTTTTGGTGGTACGGTCAAGAGGATAGGTGAGGCGATTGAGCCACCACAGTGCTACGCCGACGATTCCAAACTGGAGCAGGTCGAGCGCATTGAGAAGGGGGATGTAGTGCTCGCTTCCGGGCAGATCCCCGAGTGCTTTGAGTTCATAGAGTCCGAGTCCGGCGAGCAGGACACCGCTGCCCACAAAGAGCAGGGTGGATCGGAGTCGATGCCCCACCCACGCGCTGACGGCGACAATCACCATCCAGAGGAGGGCGACGCCGCGCTGGATCTCCTCCTGATGCATGAGCATGTAGAGATGGTAACTTGTCCCGGTATCATGCGCCGCGTACCGCAGGTAGATGGTCGTCAGTACGGCCGCGCTCAGAAGATAAATCCCAAGTCCCACCCGTCCGATCATCTGGAAATGACGCACCCAGTAGAAGGAAACGGCGACGATGCCGATCTGGGTGAGATCGAGGCGGTTGAAGATCGGGGTGTAGTCTGCCGTAGCGGCATAGCCCATCGCCCACACTTCGTAGAGTCCTAGCCCCACCATCAAGACACTGCTTCCTTCGAAGAGATAGCGCAGACGCAGACGCCCATGCAGCCACGTCGTCACCCCGGCACCTACCGCCCAGAGTACTGCCATCCCCATCAGCACCGATCGATCCTGAAGGAGGGTAAACAAGCTGTACGCTTGGTGGCCGCAATAACAGGCAGCCCGCAGATAGATCGCGGAGAGTGCCGCGACGGCAAAGAGATACACGACCAATCCCAGCTGCCGGTTGAGACGATAGCGCCGCGCCCACCACATCACGAGAGCAAAAATTGCCAAGGCTGTCGCGTCGAGTAGGTTAAACACCGGTATGTATTTCCCCGGGATCGCATACGCATTGAGCACCATGGCCGGAAGCTGCCACCCCATCAAGACGATAAGCACCCCCGCAATTCCGACCCGGCGATACCACTCAGTATAGGGGGCGAACCGACGGGTGGGCAACGGGAACAGCATGAGCCCCAGTGTTGCCACTATCCCCGGTAATGCCAACATCACCAGCGGCCCAGCGTTGGCAATATCAGCACGCCGCAGGGCATGGCAGAGCGCGATACCTGCCATCGACAAGCTAAACCACAGCAGGGCAATGTGCCCATAGCGTCCTCCCCACCACCGATGACCGTAGCGATAGAGGAGCGCGTAGCCTCCCAGCAAGATCGCAGCGTAGCTCCAGCCACCCAGCCCCGCCAGCACACCTCGGCACAGCGGCTCACCAATCCACGAGAGGAGAAAAGCGGCAATCGAGAGGGGAATGATCCCCTCAAGAATTTGAGCAAGAATACCCCAACGTGCCCAGCGTTGCGCCACGGCAATCAGGAGACCGCCCGCGACGACATCGAGGCTCATGACATACATCTCTTTGAAAGCGGGGAGTCCATGGGCGATCCTCTCTCCGATGATCAACCACACCAGCAGACCAAGTGCGAGAAACGCATACTGACCTATCGGGGCTTCACGTGCTTCTGATTGATACAGATGGAGCAGATACGCAACGGCGAAATTGGCCAGGATAATAATCCCATAACCAAAAAGAAGTCCGAAACGCATAGGGTCGCCCCAAGTAGAGACCACGTACATCCCCGTTGAGACTACCAGCAGGATCTCCTCGGCATAGCGTCCGAGCGCACGTCCCTGCCGCAACCCGAGATAGACCGTCGCCGCACTCTCAAACGCCCATAACGCCGCCGTAATGTTGGCATCGAAGAAATACGGGATTGCCACCGTGAAGAAGATCACGCTCAGCCCAAGGAAACTCTCCTCCATCAGCCGTGAAGGGCTCTTGCCGCGCAAGGCCCAGTAGAGAGCGCCGTAGAGAACCCCCATACCGATGGCGCTGTAGCCCGCGCCATAGTGATACGATTCGACCAGTGCGTACTGGAGGGGGAAGATGCTCGCCGGTAGCCCAAACAGGATCGCCGCATCGACCCAGTGGTTTTCACTTCGATAGACAAACAGAATCGTCACCGCGAGATAGATGAGGAAAAAGAGGATCAAAAACGGCTCCGTCGTCGCAAACGCATCCGGGGAGTACCGCATCACTCCCCAAGCGGTGCTGATGATGAAGGTAAAGAGGAACCCCACGACGTTGAGCCAGCGCCAGGCTTTTTTCCACGCGATAAATAGGATGCCGAGGTTGAGCAAGGTGTAGTAGCTGAAAAGTACCACATGCGAGCCGGTGCCATCCGAAGTGAGGATCGGCGCAAGGAACCCGCCTGCGGTGGCAAACAGTGCAAGCGGCTGACTCTCCTGCAAGAGAGCAAGCAAGACACCGAGGAGGGTGATGACGATCATTCCGCCAAACGCCGCTCCGGTGGAGATCACTCCAAAATATTTCGCTGCGCCATACAGGACGAGGTACATCACGGCGACCCCCAGCCCTTGGAGAATCTGTCCGTAGGCGCCTTCACGGCTGCGCAGTCGCCAGCCTGCCGCGATCAACGCCAGTCCCCCCAGCCCCACCATGACCAGCTTGGTCGCCAGGCTCACGTGGGAGTGCGCGGCTGCATACTTGACGAGAAACGCTAGCCCAAAGAAGAGCACCACTCCCCCGATCCGCACCAGTAGATTGCCCCCTGTAAAATAGTTGGTCAGCATGCGCATGAGCCAAGAGGGTTCCTGCGGCGCTTCGGGAGTTGGTTCAGTGTACTCATGATGCGTGACCGGTATCTCTTCCTCTTCGACAATGACGAGTTCTTCTGGCCTCTCCCCTATCGTTTCACTTGAGGCTATCTGCCGAACGCTGGTAGAGATCTCTTCTTTTGCATATGTGATAACGGGTTCGATCTCTCCAGCCAACGGAGCCTCTTCGACCTCGGTAACCATCCCAGGAATCGTCTCCTCTACCATTGGCTCTTCCGCAATAGGTTCTCTAGCAGGAGAAGACCCAATCACATCAAAAAACTTCTCTTGGAGATTCTGCACCTCTTTCTCAAGTTCCCCGACCCGGCTCTTGAGCGTCCAAACCCATAAAATCAAAAAGAAAAATACCCAAAACGTAATCGGCATAAGTGGCTCCAATATGTTGGTAGTGACATTATATCGAAAAGGAAGCCTTGATAATCAACAATCTGACATAATCACTCCACATAAAAACGGAGTGATTGATGCAAAACCTCACTGTGCTACTAGCTAACAAAACCACGCTCAACCCCGAACAAATCACAAACATCCTGACTCTCCTCGACAAAGGAGATACCATCCCCTTCATCGCCCGGTACCGCAAAGAGCTTACTGGTGGAGCCGATGATGAGCAATTGCGTGTGTTCCACGATGTGTATCTCTCCGCCAAGAGACTGCTCGAGCGCAAAGAGGAGATACTGCATATCCTGAAAGAACGCGAACAGCTCGATGCTAAGTTACAATCTCAGATAGACGGTGCACAGACGATGACGGCACTCGAAGATATCTACCGCCCCTACAAAGAGAAGAAAAATACCCGAGCATCTACCGCCATCCGACAAGGCTTGGAACCGCTGGCCAATATCCTCCAGTCAGCCAAACTGAGCCAAGAGGCGTTTGCAAAAGAGGCTAGTCGTTTTGTGCGCGGGGAGGTCACCGATGTCGCCCATGCCATCAAGGGAGCGCAGGACATCATTGCCGAACGGTATGCCGATAGGCCCAAAGAGCGCGAAATCCTCCGGGAAATGATCCAGCGTCACGGGATGATCGAGGTGAAGGGGACGAAAAAGTTTGTCGAGAATGGGAGCTTCAAAAACTACAAATCTCATGCCGAAAGAGTCGCTTACATCCCCTCACACCGCTATCTCGCCATCAAGCGCGGTGAGAAAGAGAAAGAGCTCTCTGTCAAGCTCACCATCGATACCGAGCGTTATCTGGAGACACTCAAACGCTACAAGCTCAAAGAGTGGATGGGTAGCTCCAAAACGCTGTTGTTTGAAGCGTACAAAGACGGCTTCAAGCGTCTGCTGTACCCTTCCATCGAGCGTGAAATGTTTGCCCTCCTCAAAGAAAAAGCCGACCATGATGCCATCAGTGTATTCGGCAAAAATATGACGCAGCTGTTTATGACCCCTCCCATCGTGGGCAAGGTACTCCTCGGTGCCGACCCGGCATTCCGCACGGGGTGCAAACTGGCGGTCATCGATGCCAACGGAACCTACCTCGATCACGCCGTCATCTACCCCGTTCCGCCACGCAATGAATACGAAGCCTCACGCGATGTCGTCGCCAAACTGGTCAAAAAATACCACATCCAGGGGGTCGCTATCGGCAACGGCACCGCCTCCAACGAAACCCAGGCTTTTTTCGCCAAGCTCAACAGTGACGGGCTCACACTCCCCTATACCGTCGTCTCAGAAGCGGGGGCTTCGGTCTACTCTGCCTCGAGCATCGCGAGCCAGGAGTACCCCGACCTCGATGTCACCATCCGGGGAGCCATCTCCATCGCAGGCCGTCTGCGCGACCCCATGGACACCCTCGTCAAGATCGATCCCAAATCGCTCGGCATAGGGCAGTACCAGCACGATGTCGACCAGAAACTCCTCGAACGCAAACTCCACGAAGGGGTGGAGAGCCTGGTCAATGCCGTCGGGGTCGACGTCAACTCCGCCTCGGCTTCGCTCCTCTCCTATGTGGCCGGTATCGGGCCGAAGGTCGCCGAAAACATCGTCAAGCACCGCGAGAGTGCCGGGGCATTTGAGTCCAAAAAATCTCTCCTCAATGTCAAAGGCCTCGGAGCCAAAGCCTACGAGCAAGCCGCAGGATTCATCCGCATACGCGACGGCAAAAGTATCTTTGACAACACCGGCATCCACCCCGAGAGCTACGCCGTCGCCCAAGCCTTGGCACACTACGATGACCTGAGCGACACCCAGCGCATAGCCAAGGAACTCAACGTAGGCGAACCCACCCTGAAAGACATCATCAAAGAGCTAGCCAAACCCGGCTTCGACCCCCGCGAAGAGTTACCCACCATCCCCTTCAAACAAGGACTCACCGAGATCGAACATCTCAAAGAGGGCAGCATCGTCTCCGGCGTTGTCCGAAACATCGCCGACTTCGGTGCCTTCATAGACATCGGACTCAAAAACGACGGGATGATCCATATCTCCGAGATGAGTGAGAAGCGGATCAAGCACCCGCTGGAAGTCCTCTCGGTCAATCAGTGCTTGGCAAGGATTGAGGTGATCAGTATTGATGTGGAGAAGGGGAAGGTTGGGTTGAGCTTGAAGGGGGTGTGAGCATGGTGATAGAGAATATTTTACTATAAGATTTTTACCATATCTCATGTATAATCGTTCATGCAAAAATCCTATTATCTCATACGACAAGAAATCCCTTATCTCGAACCAAAAACCATTAAAATTTATGAACCAAACTACGCACATCTAAAACAATTCATTTCGGCACTTATCGGGAATATAGAAGTCTATTTTTATAACCATGAGGACAATAGTAGAAAAAATGTTACAAGTGAATTTGAGAATGAACCATTTGATTTTGAAAAATATCCATTGGAAGATATCAAAAAAATTACATATCTTTATGTCCGGAAAGGAACGTTCAATATTCGTTTCAAACTATATGGTGTAGATTTTAAAGGTACCAAACCTATCCCAAAAAAATTTTTTATGAATGGATTTGTTTTTTTCTATGAAATGACGGAATATAACCTTTATATGAATTCAACCCTTTTCTTCTGTGACCTCGAATCCAAAAATAGAAACAATGTTTCTGGCAGTGAGTACGAACGTTTCATTGCTGACAAATACAAGAAGAGTGGCTATAAGGTCATTTTGAATGGTATCAAAAAATCATATAATGACGGGGGGATCGATATTATTGCAGAAAATGATACCACAATTTTGCTAGTGCAGTGCAAAAACTGGGCTCAATCCAATCAATATAAGATTAACCAAAAAGATATTAGAGCGTTTGTAGGAGACTGTTTTTTGTATATGCGAAACAATCCTGCCAGCAAAAAGATTGGATTTCATTTTATCGTATCTCATAAAGATTTTTTAACTAAATCTGCCGAAATATTTTTGCAACAAAATACGTTTATCAAATTTAAGACCATCTCTTTTGAAAAAGAGGATGTTACTTCACTTTTGTAATCTAACCTGACGAACTCTTCTATATAAGGGTCTTAAGTTTTTCAAGATCGCTTTCGAGTAGTACTTTGATATTGATCGCTTTTCGTTTGGTATATTTGTCACTCACGGCAAATTTGATTCGCTCTATTTTTGATGCGACATCTGGTACGGATGCGGGATTAGACTCTTCAATATAATCGACGATCTCCAACTCATCTTTGGTGTACATTCCCTTCCTTTTATCTGTCAACATAGAGATAATTGTATCAGAAATATTTTTACATCCTCCGCTTCACCCGATTCGTCGCCGTTGCTTCGAGGGGATCGTCGGGCCAGTAGTGTTTGGGATAGCGGCCTTGGAGTTCTTTTTTGACTTCGGTGTAGGTGTGTGCCCAGAAGCTGGCCAGGTCGGTGGTCACTTGCATGGGGCGGGATGCTGGGGAGAGGAGGTGGAGTGTCAGGGGGAGGCGGCCGGCGAGGAGAGGGGGGGTCTGCGGCAGGCCAAACATCTCCTGCAACCGCACCGCGAGGATGGGGTGATCGGGGTCGGTGTAGTCGATGGGGATGCGTGAGCCGGAGGGGACGGTGAGGCGTGCCGGGGCGAGGCGGTCGAGGGCCTGGGTCTGCGGGTAGGTCAGGAGCCCCAGTAGGATGGCGTGCAGATCGAGCCCGGCAAGCCCCCGGAGGGAGGTGATCCCGCTCAGATAAGGGGAGAGCCAGGTTTCCAAATGTTCCAGCAGATATGCGGAGGAGAAATCGGGAAACTCCTCCCCGTGATGGTGGAGAAACGCAACCCGATCGCGCAGGGAGAGTGAGCGCTTGTCCCACGGGAGGAGCTCAAGTCCTCGGCGTGCGATCTCATCGAGGAGGAGGTCGGTAGCTTCAGGGTGATCGGTGGCCGAGATGGGACGCTCGGAGAGGAGGATGCTCCCGATCCGCCTGACCCGGCGCACTTCGACCCGCTCTTGGGCTTCGTTCCACTCCAGCTCTTCTTGTTCGGTGATTTGGTCGGAGAAATATTCGGTGATCTGCTCCTGGCTGATCGGAGCGGCCTTGTAGATCGCTGCGTGGGTCGCACGGGCATCGAGATCGGCGATGACGATCCAAGGGGAGCGGGTGAGGGGATCATCGGCAGGGAGGCGGGCACCCTGACCGCTCTGGATGAGGTACGCCGAACTCCCGGCCTGACGCTGCCGGGCGATCCGCTCAGGGTAGGCATACCCAAGTAGCACCCCGAGACGCTCCATCTCGATCGTACCCTTCGTCTCAGGCTCGATCCTGCGGGCACTTTTGAGGAGTTCACGAGCGTGGGGAAGGTTGATCTTTTCAGACGTATTGAGGCCGGTAGCGACACGGTGGAGCGCCTCGACCCGCTCCCGGATGTCCACATGGCGATGGGTCGCCGGAAAAATGTCCCGTTCACTGAGGAGTGTCGCCAGCAGGGAGGCTTCGTAGCCCAAACTCAGCTCGCGGGCACGGAGGGTCATGTGCGCGAGACGGGGATGGAGTGAGAGGCGGATCATCGCGCGGCCGTGCGGGGTGATCGTCCCGCTCCCATCCACGGCACCAAGTCGCTGGAGGAGTCCCCGGGCATGGGTGATGGCCGTGGGGGAGGGAGCATCAAGCCAGGTGAGGGTGGCCGGATCATCCGTCCCCCACAGAGAGAGTTCGAGTACCAGCGGGGTGAGATCGGCTTGGAGGATCTCAGGGGTGTCGTGGGGAGCGAGGAGGCGGGAGCGGTGCCAGAGATGGTATGCCTCTCCCGCACTCAACCGTCCGGCACGCCCCGCCCGCTGGGTTGCGGCATCTTCGGAGATGAAGGTCTGAGTGAGGCGGTTCATCCCGGTCAGAGGATTGAAGATCGAGACATTTTGAAGACCGGCGTCCACCACCGTCGTGATCCCCTCGATTGTCAGCGAGGTCTGGGCGATGTTGGTAGCGAGGACGACCTTGCGTTTGCCCGGGGGTGGCGGGGCGATGGCACGATCCTGCTGGGCTTTGGTGAGATTGCCGTAGAGGGGAGCGAGGTGGGTATCCGGAGAGATAACAGAGGCGAGGAGCTGTTCGACACGCTTGATCTCACGGACACCGGGGAGGAAGACGAGGATGCTGCCCTCCGACTGCCCAAGGAGCATGCGGACACGATCGGCAACCACTTGGGGAAGGGTCTGCCGTGTCGGGAGCGGAGTGGCCGAATCAAGATAGTGCCGGGAAACGGGATAGCTGCGTCCTTCGCTCTGGACGATGGGGGCGGAGAGCGCTTCGGCGATCGCAGTGGTATTGAGGGTGGCCGACATGATGAGGATACGCAA
>JALVWV010000158.1 GCA_027023145.1 Campylobacteraceae bacterium
TCGGATCCCATTCATATGTCATGGGTGTATTTTATCTAAATGTATTTACATTGTCAAGAATGTCTATGCGTTGTCCTGCCTATACTGGTAAAAAATGGTAAACTCATCCGATTTTAATCTGGGGGGGGGTACAATTATGTCAGAGATAACTTAAATCTCACATTTAATCAATCCAAAAGGGGTAAAAGTGAAAATTGCAACGATTGCGATGGGTATTGGTCTGAGTGCGTTTTTGATGACGGGGTGTGGGGGTGATCCAGAGAAAAAACCCGCAGAAAAACATAATGCCACACTTTCCGGTGTGGCAGTAGATGACTTAATCCTCAATGGCGTAGTCTCAGCTGCCAAGCCTGATGGGAGTGTATTGACCACGGGGCGCACCAGTACTACGGATGGTAGTTATCAGTTGAAAGTGGACTACAGTGGCGTGGTAGTTGTCTCGGTGACGTGCGATGGAAGTTCTCAGATGCTCAATCCTGTGACAAACGAGACAAAAGCTTGTACTGAGGTAGATGGACTCAAATCGATCGCGAGTGTTGAAAGAGATCAAGAAGTAAAAGTCAACATCACACCCCTGACTCACATTGTTTATGAGCGCGCAAAAGCATTGGGTGATTTGAATGCTTCGACCATCAAATTGGCAGACGAAGATGTCAAGAAGCTCTTCAACGTCGATCCTCTGAAAGATGATCCAACCGAAGGGGACTATGCTAAAGTCACCGAGGCGTTTAGCGATGCAGCCGAAAACAATAGTGAAAAAACATTCATGGATGTTGTTAACGATACAGCCAATGACCTCAAAGATGGCAATGCTAACGGAAGCGATGCCGTAAGAGAAGTTGCGGATGCAATGAAAGACAATGGAGCATCCAACCCTATCGTTGCCACAGGCGGTGACTACACGCCTCCTCCTACTGAAGAGGATAACGGCAAATCGGATCTTGAGAATGCTAAAGGGTTGGTGGATAATCTTTTGGCTGCTTATAGTGCCAAGGGAGATCCGAAGGGGACGGTTGTTAAATTCTTTGAAGAGAAGGCTAAGGCGTTTAATCGTGATTATAATGCCTATCTTCTGTTTGGACGTTTTCTTGGAGGTCGCAGTCAGGCATCTACGGCTGTATTGGAAGCGTATGTGGATATGTTGATGGAGGGCAGCAGCAAAGTTGAGCGTCAAATTTATGTAGGGCAAAAAGAGATAGAAGTAACGGATGACGATAACAATACCTATTTTGATTATGTGGATGTCAATCGTACCGTTATTGTTTCGACCACCAGTGGTGGTGCCCATTATGCCATCAGCGGAATCGACACAAACGTTACTAAATTTTCTGGCAATATTACGTTTACTCAAAATACAGGTTTATTTAATATCACCGATATTTTTAAAGAAGGCAAGGCGACGTACTCCGTCTCTGGGGATCTACCCGCTAGAGAAGGAGAAGAAGATTCAGCTGCAATCAATATCATTAATCTAAAAGTTGTCCTCACTGCATCGAAGACCAGTACGGATCACATGCTCGTAGCAGTTAAACTGAATGGAAAAGCATCAACGGGCACTGATGAGCTGAAGATTGAGACGATTGCAGGTAGTGTTGCTTACCACAAAGATGGACAGGGTAACCCAACGCTAGATTTCATTAAATTCGATCAAGCAAAAGGGGCAGCCAAAGCAGCAAGTATGAGTGCCACCGTAAATGTAAAAGCTGAAGAGTATCAGCAAGTGAAATCCTTGAAGGATAAAGGGTTCTTGTATTCCGTTACACAGAATGAAAATGGCTACACATGGGAAAAAGAGTACTTGGCTAACAGTGGTTGGTTCCCCAAGATAATCTCTATAGATAGCCGTATAACCGGTAATGATTCTGCCTACTTGAGCGTGGCAGCTTCAGTCGATTTTGGTTCGATAGCCAACCTCAATATCACAAGCTTTGATCGTTTGACAAAAACCGATTTGAAGAAGGTGCACGCGACGCTGAGTAGTTCTGTCGCCTTGAAACTGCCTGGTGCAGATACGCCGATTGTTCTCAGTGGTACGACAGCTAATGCCTCTACAGGTGTGCAGAGTGTACTTTCTTATCTGTCTTCTGATGTAAGTGCGGATATTACCAATGCGATTGTTGTCGGTGAGCACAACGAAATGACAGGGGATTATCCTATTGCAATCGATACGAATGTTACGGATACTCATGGAATCTCAATTATCACCCATGCAGATTCTCGTACAAATGGCGCAACAAACATAGGTGTTATCCGCGGAAAAGACAATGCACAGCTTGGTACAATTACGGCACCAGATGCTGCCCATTATCCTACCGTCAAATTTACTGACGGAACGACAGTAGAGATCAAATAAGATTTTCTCTCGCTCCATATCTCCCGATATGGAGCTTCACACATAAAACATACTCAAGGGGATGCGGTTCCCGCTACATCAATGGGGTTGAAACCCCAGCCCCTTGATGTGACTCTTTAGGGCACCTCTAATAATAGGTCGTACCATTGTGGGTATGACCTATTATTAGAGGTGCCCTTTATGCCTTCGATATCAATAGCTCCCAGTCTTTTACATTCCTGGAATGCGTGGGATTTTCCCGAGTTTTGAGTTGCGGCAGTACCAGCCCCACCCTTTTTTGAGCCAGTGGCCAACAACAGGCAGCGGAATCAT
>JALVWV010000159.1 GCA_027023145.1 Campylobacteraceae bacterium
AGAGAATTATTTTGCTGCAGCGCAGCCCTAAAAAAAGAGCTTGAAAGGTGGATATTCAACGTCTGACCCCTTATGTAAGCAGCGATACCGCCCATGATCGTAGCAACAGCACCCCCGCCAAACGTCATCACCTCGGGTGAGGCCCCGGCGAAGAGGGATTGGGTCAGGGAGCCGTTGGCAAATCTTCCACCTTATTTCAAAAGTATGTCATTTATAATTTTTCTATCATATCTGATCCATTAGTCTCTATATACTTTAAGACCTCAATTCCTAAAGAAATCATTTGACCATAAATGACAATATAATCAAAATACTTTTGATACTTTTTGCTGTTTGATTTATTCAACCAAGCAGTCAAGATGGGATTATTCTTGACTTCATACTGCTCCAATTGAGAAAGTATCTCTCTGTCACTTGTACTAATATACTTGCCATAAAGATGCTTATTTAATAATGTGTCAATCAATCCAGCTACATGAGTATCCAGTATATCCATTTCAGTCAAAACAGAGTCCACTTCAGGGTGCTCCCACCCAAAAGCATGAAGAGCAGCTCTATCCAAGTGTGCATCACGGTAATATTGAACCTGTAAAACAAATAACTTTTTTAATTCTTTAAGCATTTCATGCAGGGATTGTTTGTTATCAATATCTGTCATTTCCTCAATCACCATCCGTACGAAACAATTTTTCCATTATCCATAATGATAAACTCTCCACTTTTACGCCAAAATCTAATTGTACCATCGTCCCTGATACCTGTTGATCGTGCTCCTTTAAAATTAAAATTAGCAGCTTTTCTCAAATATTTCACATAATCGCCTCCACCATGTTTATTTACATGGTATCTAATAGATTCTGCTCTGTTTCTGAAAGACCCTTTCCCCCATAACTTCATCAAGGTTTTTGCTTCTGATAGAGTTAGTTTGGCAATTTGAGCTGTTTCCCCAAGTCCAGCCGCTATCATAGCAACATCTGCCCCATTCGAGTATAATGCAGCAATTGCTTTTCGTGCCTTAGTAATCTCCTTGTACGATCTGGCACGCTGCACGGCTCGGAGTTCTGCTGTCTGCTGGAGGCCGTCTCTTCGTCCGGCACGGGCAACATAGTCCGCAATGTCATTATACAAAAACACCACCATAGCCGTCAAGGCCCCCTCAGCGAAGTCCCCGCCGGTAGCCTCAGCGGCAATCCCGCCCATGATCGTAGCAACTGCACCCCCGCCAAACGTCATCGCCTCAAGTCAGGAGTCCGTAAAAAGCTCCTGCATCACTTTATAATTATTTCTTTAGCATAAAAATATCCGTCTGGTTTTATCGTCTTGAGTTTTTTATTTTTGATGGCTTTTATGAGCATAGCAATCGTAAATTTAGGACGATGAGTTTTTTCATTTTCAAACAAAAGTGCCCATAAATAAAAAGGATTAAAGATAGTATATCGATATCCTAAACCTTCCGAATCAAAAACACTAAAAATATCAAAACCAGTACAGTCTATATCGTACTGAGCACAAATAGCATCAAATAGATCAATCGCGTCTTCTCCGGCACAACCAAAATCAAAAATCAAATCAGCATCCATCCTTAATCGCTGATCACTTACATTACAATATTCTTTTACAAGACTGTATACATTTGCCACCAAGGCAAAATCAGTAACTGCTGACACAGCATGCTCCTATATTTAATGTATCATAATACAATATTATCTCGCCTATCACCGGAGTTACTCTTCCAATAGTAGAACCTACTGTTTTAAGACCAACATAAGAACTTTGTTGTGTAACAAAATGCCAAATACTTCGTGGCATCTTCAAATCTGGAGGCATTTTTACATTAGAAATACTTCTACCTATTTTTGATGCATAAGAAGTGCCTCTCGAAGATTGCATAGCGCCGGCAGCCCTAGCTTTCGCAATATTAGGCATTCCAGCATAGACAAGGCCTCCTCCGGCTGCACCTGAAACTGCATATCCAAAATAATGCTCTTTAACACACCCATTCAACACTTCCATGGCTCTGATCTTCGTACGCTTGGGTTCTTTGCCCTGTAGACGTCTTAACTTTTGAGCATCGGTCATCCTATCAGACGGAGCATAAGAACTGCCTTTGGCCTGCCTCAATCGATAGTCTCCGATCTCATTATACAAAAACACCACCATAGCCGTCAAGGCTCCCTCGGCGAAGTCCCCGCCGGTGGCCTCCGCAGCCACACCACCCATGATTGTGGCAATTGCACCTCCGCCAAACGTCATCGCCTCGGGTGAAGCTCCTGCGAAGAGCGATTTGGTCAGGGAGCCGGAGATCTTGCCGAGGAAGCCGTTGATGAAGCCGTTTTGGAACTTGCCGCCGCGCATCACGGCAATCATCCCCTGCACCGTACCGTGTGCGAAGGCTCCTTCGAGACTGAAGCCGTGTCCGAAGGTCTCCCCGATCCCGAAGGACATCCCCGTACTTGTCGCCGTCGTCAATGCTCCCAGTATCGCCTGACCCATATCACCACCCGAGGCGATAAACGAAGTCGTGAAGCCCACCGTGGCTCCCTGAGCCATGGCACTCATCCCCATATCCGCCCCCATCATCATCAGCTGCCCCAGCAGCATCCCGAACTTGTGGATGACCGGATCGTCTGATGTGGCCGCGATGGTAAAGATCGCCGCCCCGATCAGAAAGCCGATGAAGTGACCGCTGGGGTCGTTGTATTTGATCGGGTTGCCGTAGACATAGACGTAGCGGTTGTACGCCTGGATTCTATCCGGATGGGGGATCATCGTATCCGGAGAGGTAAACCGTCCGATCACCGGATCATAGATGCGTGCATTCATATCCACCAGATTCGCCTCGGGGATCTGCCGATGACCGGTGTAGCCCCGCAGGTGCCTGCTGTCAAACAGATGGTTGCCCTCATCGTTGGGGATACGCTCCCCGTAGGGGGTGTATTCGTTGCGCAGGACGACCTTGCCGTGAGCGTCGGTCACCGTATCGACTGATCCGAGGATATCGCGGTGGATGTAGGCGGTCTTGTCTGCCTGTTTTTGATCATCGATGATGGTCTTCTCATGTACGGCGATGACTTTATCTTCAGCGAAGATGTGGTGGCGCATGGTGCGCTTGATCCGTCCGCCGAAGAGCTTCTCTTCGATCAGTTCGTACCCCTTGCCCACATGGTAGATCACCCTGCCGTCACGGAACTCCTGCTTGACCAGCTCATCAGCCTCATCGTACATCCGCTCCTGATACCCACCGGCATAGTCGATACGGGCGACCTTATTGAACGCTGTGTAGGTGTATCTCTTGCCGTTGCCTTCAAGCATGTTGCCGTTGGCATCGTAGCGGAAGCTCTCATCCGATCCTGCACTCTTGAGCCGGTTGTGTTCGTCATAGGTCATGTCACCGATACCGGTCTTGAAGATGAGGTTGCCTGCATCGTCGTAAGTATAGGTACGATCGTATGTCTTGCGTGTACGGCTGTTGGTATAGCTCCACGACGTAATCCGGTCGAGATCATCGTACCCGTAGGTCTCCATCACCCCGTGGAGGGGGTCGGATTTGGAGATGATGTTGTTGCGGGCATCGTAGCCGTAACGGATATCACGGATGAGCGTCTCCCCCATCCCGGTCTTGACCCGATCGATGGTGCCGCTGGGGTCATAGTATCGGGTCGTCAGGTAACCGTTGCCGTAGAGCTCTCCGTTGATCCGCCCCTGGGCATCCCGCGTGGTGGCTGACCAGATGAAGACCTCTTTGGGATCTTGCATCCGTTTTTTTAGAGCCTCTTCAAGTTTCTCTTTTGCAGCTTTTTGATTGTTTAGCTCCTTGAGGATGTCTCTAAGTTGATCAGCCTGTTTGCGAGCATCTTGAGCCATTCCCTTGGCCAGTTTGATATAGCGAGCTTTTTGCTTTGCGGCATACCTTTTGCTTGATTTTTTCGAGTTTATCTCTCTGTTTTTTGCCGCGACTCTTGACTCTTGACTCTTTTTTTCTTTGTCGTATTTGTCCGCCATATCATAATACAGCTTGGAGACCACAATCGTTCGGGCAGGCCCCCTCTTGCATGTGCTTCTGTGTTTGCTCTTTTTGACACAGTATCTGTCTCTGCCCTGAACCATCCATTTGGGGATGGTTATGTGAGCATTATTTCTTCGCGTGCAATGCCCCTTCCAGTTGTGGTGTGTACAGTCTGTATTTTTATAATAATAGCCCCCTCCTGCAGAACGGACAAAGCGCAATACCAAGCCTTTGAATTTGCTTCTATAGTATCGTGCTTTGCGACGCAATTCGTACGCTTTTCTGCTGACCTTGTTGGTATAGGCCTGAATCTGACGACGTGCCCTGTACAATCTGGAAATTTCACTGGCGTACGTATTCTCTTTTTTTGCCCAATATCTGGCATCACTGCGATACTCTTCTGCTTTTTTATGGAGTGCCATTATTTTGTCCTCGAGTTTCGACACTCTTTGCTCAAGTTTGATTATATACTTGTATGTTGCCTTGAGCGCTTTTTCAAGCTGGAGATAATCGTAATCCCAGAGATCTTTTTTAGGTAGGGAGATGCTCTTAAGCATGCCGTTGGGTTCGTACTCGTAATGCTGATGGAGTCCGCTGGGGTAGGTGATCTCCTTGAGACGGTTGTTGGCATCGTAGGCATAGTAAGTATCGAACTCTTTGTCGTCGATCGCCTGGTGGGTGGCGATGGTCTGACCGTTGGTGTCGTATTCGTAGGTTTTTGTGACGATACCGTTGGTAGAGGAGGCGATCTTGCCGATGCCGTTTTTGGCGGTGTCGTAGACAAATTTGGTCGTAGTGCCGTTGAGAACTTTTTCAGTCACGCGACCAAGTTTGTCGTATTTGATGACGGTGATGTTTTTATCGGGTGCAGTGACATTGACCATCTCCCCGAAAGCGTTGTAGTAATATTTCCACTTTCCAAGAGAAGGATCATTCATTTGGGTTTTTCTGCCGAATTTATCGTACTCAATCTTTATGGTTTTGCCATTGGCGTCGGTTCGGATGAGTTTGCCCATGGGGTCGTAATCATAGCGGATCACCGATCCGTCGTTTTGTGTGATCTTGATCGTCTGATCGAGGGCGTTTTTCTCTGTGATCTTCGTGTGATCCCCCGGAGAGTGCACCGTCATGCGACCGCCGTCGTACTCAATGGTTGTGACGATATCACCCCGCTTGGAAGGCTGCACCTGCTTGGTCACTCGCCCCATATCGTCTCGATAATACCGGACATAGTCCGTCATATACTGGCTGAACTTGCCCGCAAAATAGGGTGCAGTCTTTGCTTTGATCTGACCCCGCTCGTCATACACCGTATCGGTGATCACCTTGACACCCCCGCTGCCCAGGGTCATCGTACGGATGACACGACCGAGCGCATCGTAATACTTGCGGCTCCACTCTCCGGTACTGCTGCTGACCGTGACCATATAGACGCTGTTGTCCCGGTCGGCATAGCCGATCTCCTGATAATCGACCCCCAGATCGATCCCGTCGCTCCAGTCGTAGCGTGTCGTGATGGTCTTGCCATCAGGAAGAATCTGGCGAACCTGCCTGCACTGTGAGTCATACGCAAAACGGGTCTTTCTCCCGGCGATATCGGTCGTCACCGAAGGGAGAGAACACATCGAGTCGTAGGTGACCGTACGCGTCTGGCCGAGAGGGTTTCTGGCCAGAATCACCCGGCCATACGCATCCATCTGCGTAAAACTCTCCCGAGTATTGCCCTCTCGATCGCTGATCCGGGTGGTCAGCTCTGTCCGGTCGCTGTTCCAGATATATTCCGTCGTCAACTCTTCGGCTGAGTCCGGCTCCAGTACCTGTCGGATCAATTCCCCATGGTCGCCGTACTCCATCTGCGTATGTTTGGTGATCTCGTGCCCTCCACGCTTATGCGTCACAGTGATCATGGTCGGTTTACCCAGCAGCCAGTCACTCGTATCGTGGAGGTACTCCGTCTCCGTGGTCACCGTGTAGTCCAATCCCGTTGTGTCTGTGATCGTTTTGACGGTTTTTGTCGGATAGCCATAGGCATCGTACGCGGGATACTCCTCCACGGTCGTCGAGAATGTATCGCCCGATTCTGTGTAGACATAGGTGGTCTTTGTCTTGAGGCGGACGCTCTGATATTTCGGATGATTCTCCTTGATCGTCTCGTACGTATAGAGTGTCCTGGATATCAAGCGGTCACCCACATAGTTTCTCGTCTCTTTGGGCTTGCCGCTGAGTGGGGTTGCATCCCGATAGTACTCGGTAACAGTTCGGGTGTTTTTGGCCTGATCGGTCTGAGTGATCGACGCAAATCCCGATCTCCCCTCACTCAGATCCACTTTGTACCCTCCGTAATCAAAGCGGAGAGAGTTGGTGCCGCCTATGGCATTGTCAGTAGTAACACTGGTAACCATGAAAGCGTCAGCTGGACGATCCACCATCGGAAGGACAGCATCATCGCTGGAGATATAATGCCCCGCACTCACGACCCTGCCGTATGCGATCTCTGTCTTGAGCCCATGGCTGCTTGTGACGCTTCCAAGCAGTGCTAATGGGGAGTTATTGATCACGATGCAGGAGAGCCCGGTCATACTGCGGTAGCATACTTCGGCATTGTTCTTGCCATCGATATCGCTGATTTGTTTGACTGGTCCATACCCATCAAGAGCCACGACCACATCCATCACTGTTTTTAGGTTGAAAAATTTCTTAAGGGCATTAATATAAACCGTTTTCTGTTCATCGGTTACATCCTGATGAGGATCGATATCGGAGACTCTTTGGAGCCTGCCAAATCCACTCCCTGTACCATGAGCCACATAAAGCGTATGACCTATCATGGCGGAGAAATCAACCCGACCATCCCCATCCTTGTCTTTGAGCTCGATGGAGTTCTCCTGCATGGAGATCACCCAGGACATATCCATTTCATTCCCGTCCCCATCCATATCTTGATATAACGGATCTGAATCGTCGGTTTCAAACTCTTTTTTGCCATATGTCCAGTCCTTGGAGGCAAGTTTGATCCTACGTGACGGCGGGAGAAACTTCTCACCGGTATTGATGCGGCATTCGTAGTAGTCACCGAAGCTACCTGGAACGGGAATTGGTAATAATGGCGTCATTACCTTGCGATATAATAGAATATTATTGTGTCTATAACAGACATCCTGAAGCCCATCGTTGTTCAGATCGGCAAACCGAAATGTCCGGGTGAATGAGCGGGTAGTATTTTCTTCTTGCCCGCGTCGCTTCTCTTCTGAGGCTTTGTAAACTATGCTGTTGTTTCCAATAGGAAAATGCTTGCCCCATATCGCAAATTTACCAAAGGTCGGTACCTTATTGTCGTGGTCAAATCCGGTACCGAGTGCGCAGTACATATTGGTGCTTGAATCTTGGAATCCACAGATATCCATGTAGCCGTCACCATTGATATCCAGCATGGAAGGCTTGGGCATGGGGGCGCCGCTTGTTTTGATTTTCGGTTCCTCGCCATCCTCCAGAATGGCTGCTTCTTCGTATCGGTACGTTCGATTATCATCAAAGCCATGATGAGAGCCAGCATAATCAATGTCTTTCTCCGTCTCAAACGTCATCCCCTCATTCATCAAACACATCAATTTCCCATCGTTGAACGCACACACATCGATATCATTATCCCGATCGATATCCATAAAACGATAATCATCCTTGATGGTAAATGCCGTGGTGATCTTCTTATCATCCACAAATCGCCTGCCCTGATCATTCAGACCGCAGGTGATCCCCTCTTCCGTAGCGGCACAATAATCGGTAAATCCATCGTGATTGATATCGAGCAACGTCAGACTGGCAGAAATATCCATTTGCTTCTTCTTGAGCTTTTTGACCTGCTCTTTTCGATCATCATTCAGCACACCCTTGTCGTATATTTTTTTCCACTCGGATGCATCGACATTGAGCGCATCCGTCCATGTGTCGGCTGAATCAAAACTTCCTTTCCCGCGATTCATCGCACATTTGAGTCGTCCGTCATAATAACAGACGTCGTTGTATCCGTCGTTGTTCATGTCGGAGATGATATAGTTTTTGATGGTATCTGAACTGATGAGATCTTCGATCTCTGTACGTTTGGATATTTTATCGGTATTGTCGTATGTATCATCTTTTTTGTAGTCAAATACGATCGGTTTGAGGCACTCATGGTTGCGGTCACAATAGGTGATTTTTTGGAGTTTTGAGTAGCGCTGATCACTTACGGAAGGGTTGATGCGGGAATAGCTCAGGTTGTAGGTGTAAAACAGCGCATCGTTTGTGTAAACATTGATCGCTTTCAACAAGACATCGTGCACCCGCCTCCTACCGAAGAAGTAGTCGGTTGCCTTGTCATTTCTGCCGCCGTAATCAAACGTCACTTTGTATTGCTGATAGCGTATTTCACGGGGGAGAATGGTATTGTTCTTCTGTCGATATGTATAGGTTATCGTATTGCCAAAACGATCCTTGACCGATGCCACCCACCAGCTGAGTGTACCGCGAGGGGTCTGGAGTTGGCTCTCACTTTTTGTGCCGTACTTATAAATGTAGCCATTGCTTTTCCAGACTTCCCATGAGGTGGGATTGGCGGAAGAGCCGCTGCGCACTATGCGGGTCGTTTTGTCGTGGTACAGACGGTATACACCGCCTCCGATATCGATCATCCTCTCTCCATCCAGACAAAAGTGATCGTGCGAAGAAAAATCGATGCCACCGCTGATGCCATCGATCTCTTTGGTAGCTGCACACCGGGAGATGACCGACAAACCGCTCAGGTGAAACCCCAACCCCATGACTCCGTTTGAGCTCCCCTGCTTGTATGTGATGCTCAAAGAGGGGTTCAAACCGTTTTTCCCCTTGGGCACCGTGACGGGCAGCTGATAGACGGCGGTGCCGCTCTGGACTTTCAGCTCACCCTCGAGGGCTCCTACCAGCGCTGCGAACGATATACTCGTCATACCCAGCCACATCGCTACCAACCACACTGTTCTCACTATCCGTTTCATCTATTCCTCCTCTACCTGGATATTCAATTCGTCCATCATCTGCTCCACTTCGAGCATGGTCTCTTCTGCTTTTTTTACCTCTTGTTTGAGATCTTCCGGCGCGTTGGAGTCAAGTTGCAAATTGGCATACTCACGCTCAATCTCAGCTTTGATCGCTTCACCGTCTATTCCCTCTTTTTCGTTAACGGTTGCCACCATTTGATCGGTTTCTTTGATGAGGGCTTCCAGCTCATCATCTTTGGCCGCGTCTGCTTTTTCAGTAGCTTGAATCTCTTTGAGATCCTCAATGATGTCTGCCTTGATCTCATAAGCTTCTTTGACCATGGCTCTCATCTCATCCGACATATTGCTCAGATTGGTGTCTGATGGCATGGTCGTAGTGTTATCTTCGGGTATCGCTTCGGTTTCGTCGTTCGTGCTCACTGCGGCTTCGCAGTTGCTCTGCGGGATCGGTCTGTCCGGAGCCGGTTCGTAAAACGCCACATAGTATCCTCCGGCCAGCAGCAGGATCAGCAGCAGGGTAGTCAGGGTTGTTTTCACACTTTTCTCCTTTTTTTTGGTTGTAGATTTATGATGATCGCCAGAAACACACTCAGCAGAATCCATCCGAATAGTGGTGCATTTCCATACCGGTCATACGGAGTCGTTCCTGTCCGGGGGATAACCTCCTGCTGGAGATAATGTGTCCCTTTCTGCGTCTGGACGGCATGGGCACCCCCAAGAAATGGGATAAAGGCTGATGTACCACGATTGGCCACGTATATCATGGGTTTGCGACTCTCCATCGCCCGGATTTGAGCTACCTGAAACAGATAGGGGTTTGCCCAGGAGTTTGAAAACCATCCGAGATCACTCACATGAAGCAAAATATTGGCGTGTGCAGCGGCACGCCTGAGCTCATCTCCGAACAAAATCTCATAACAGATGGAAGGGGCATACACCGTGGTGTTGATCTCAAAAGTGCCTTGACCCTCTTCTCCGACCAGGTCATCCATGGGAAAAGCAGGCAGGAAACGTTCAAACTTTTTGAGCCAGGCAGGGGTATATTCACCGAAGGGCATCAGATGGCGCTTGGTATAGACGGTTGTTTGAGTCGACGCTTTCATGATCGTATTGTACGATCCGTTTCTTCCTCTGCGGTAGGTGCCGAAGAGCACTTCTGATCCGTTTTGTTTCAGCGGAGCAAACCCCTCCTGTAGGTATCGGGATACTTCCTGATAATCGGTACTGACCGACGACTCCGGCCAGACGTTCAATGTCGCCATCGGCTCGAGGCGGGAGAGATACTGAAAGGTTCGCATACGCTTGACGATGTTGTATGTTTGGGATTTGTCATGCACCCCGAAATGAGACTGGATGATCCGTACGGAGATGGGTGTGTCCATCGGCTGGGTAAACGGAGTGCTTTTGAGGGCATACGATCCGAGCCACACGATTACAGATATCACTGCCCATACGACAAAATATCGAAAGCTCTTCCGGCTGACCCACAGTACGCCCAGTGCACACACAAGATAGAGAAGATACCCCACCCCCAGCGAACCGACAAGGGGAAGGTACCCTTCCAGTCCCCCCTGCGACAAAGCATCCGCCGGCAGAAGCCAGGTAAACCCCGTAGCAAACCATGTACGCAGCCAGTCAAAAAATACGGCAAGCCCGGGTAGTATCATTACCAGCCATACAGCGTCTGAGTCAAACCATTGTCTGATCCAGACCGATACCAGCGCGAAGAGAGCAAAATAGAGAGACAAGAATGCAACAACAACCAACAATATGATCAAATAAGATAAAGCAGCACTCCCCTCATAGTTGTCCAATACCGAAAACAACCAATACGTTCCAATACCGAAATAACTCACACCAAATGCCAATCCAATCACAAAAGCCTGCAATGGGCGCTGAACTCTCAACAAGATAGAGAAAAATACAAAAAAAGACAAAGGAAGGAGAAAGGCATAATTGTAGGGTGGATAAGAAAAAACTGCCAAAGCGCCAAAGATCAATGCTATCGCAAACATTCCAGAAGTCCTTATTGTTTCATAACGATTGTATCTGATAGCTCTCTCTCTCTTTAAAAAGTATTAAACTAATATAAAAAATAAATATTTGTGTAGAAAGGTAACAATTATTTTTGATCTTGCCAATAGTATAATCATAAGGATTTGAGCTCCCCCGAATTATGGGGGGGCAGAGACTTCATGGGGAAAATAGTGTATGATTCTCTATCATGAATTCCAAACATATTCTCTTGCTTTTTCTTATCATAACCGTCCAGCTGGCTGCCCATCCTCTCCAGGAAGCGATCGAC
>JALVWV010000160.1 GCA_027023145.1 Campylobacteraceae bacterium
AGGCTTTTGCCAAAGAGCAGGGTCTACGCTACATCGAGAGCTATACCAACTTTATCACGTATTTGTTTGATGATCCGTACGATGCGACGCAGATTGCTGATACCCTTCTCCATCAAGGGGTGATCGTCCGCAATCTTACTTCGTACGGTCTCAATGCGATCCGCATCACCGTCGGAACGGCGCGTCAAAATGACCGTCTCTTTTCCGTTCTCTTCGAGGCGCTCAATTGAAAGAGGCTGTCATCATCAATGGTGCCTTATCGGAAGATATCGGGGCAGTGCCACTGGAGGATTTTAGCCGATTCAAAGAAAAAGTGATTATGATTAACACTTTAAAAGGTCTTGTCACCGACACCGACAAGGCAACCCTGAAGGCAATCGTCCGCAAAACGGGAACAGATATGACGGTCAAAACCCTCAAGTATGCCCTCGAGATGATCGTCGAACAAGCGATAAAGCGAGTAACGACATGAACTTGAACAGCAAAACAACGGTCGAGCTTGAAGCGTTGGCAGAGAAAATACGTCAACGCATCCTTGAAGTGGTCAGCGAGAACGGCGGGCATTTAAGTCCCTCTTTGGGTGCTACTGACTTGATTGTGGCGATGCATTCGGTCTTTGACCCGCAGAAGGATCCTTTTCTTTTTGATGTCTCGCATCAGGCGTATGCACATAAGCTCATTACGGATCGATGGGAAGATTTTGAGACCCTGCGTCAATATGAAGGGATGTGCGGATATACCGATCCGGATGAGTCCCCTTTTGATTACTACAAAGCTGGACACAGCTCCACATCGATCTCCCTAGCCGTGGGCGTAGCCAAAGCGTTTGCTCTCAAAGGGGAGACCGATCGAATACCCGTCGCCTTTATCGGGGACGGGAGTCTATCGGCCGGGATGGTCTATGAAGCACTCAATGAACTGGGGGAGCGCCAATACCCAGTTGTGATCATCCTCAATGACAACGAGATGAGCATTTCGACCCCGATTGGGGCAATCAGTCGCTATCTCTCACGTACCATGTCCGGTCCAGTCTACAGCAAAGTCAAAAAAGTGGTCAAGGAGGGGCTTAAATCCATCTCGGCAGATGGAACGGCTTATGTCCTGAAACGGATCGACGAGTCGCTTCGGATTCTGACACCGGGTTTGCTGTTTGAAGAACTGGGGATCAAATACATTGGCCCCATTGACGGCCACAATATTGGAACCATCAAAGAGACACTAGAAATCGCCAAAGGAATGGGGCGCCCTGTCATTGTCCATGCCCAGACTACCAAAGGCAAAGGGTATGAATACGCTGAAGGAGCTGAACTCTCCAAGGAGAAGTGGCATGGTGTCAGTGCCTTTGACGTTGCTAATGGACAATCGGTCAAAAAAGGAGGGGTTGTCCCTGCAACGAAAATCTTTTCCGACACCCTCGTGAATTTGGCTAAAAATGATCCCAAGATCGTAGGAGTAACTGCTGCTATGCCCAGTGGAACTGGGATGAACGGTCCAATGAAAGCTTTCCCGGATCGTTTCTGGGATGTGGCCATCGCAGAGCAGCATGCCGTCACCTCAATGGGACCCTTAGCCAAAGAGGGATTCAAACCCTTTTGTGCCATTTATTCCACCTTCCTGCAGCGGGGATACGATCAGGTAATCCACGACATTGCTCTGATGAATGTCGGGGTAAGTTTTGCAATTGATCGGGCAGGGATTGTCGGCGAAGATGGAGAGACCCATCAGGGTGCGTTTGATATCTCCTATCTGCGTGCCATCCCCAATATGACCCTTGCAGCTCCCTACAACAAAACATCGCTTGAGAAAATCATAGCCTTTGCGGCTGAGTATGATCGTCCGTTTGCATTTCGCTACCCACGTGGTGCGTTTATCGCAGCAGATGAAGCAGTACCGGATTATGCTCTTGGCAAAGGAGAAATTCTCCATCAGGGACGCGAGATAGCTTTGATCGGCTACGGCAACGGTGTTGGTCGTGCTATGCATACAGCTGAAATCATGCACGGCGATCCAACAGTAGTCGATCTGCGATTTGTCAAACCACTGGACGAAGCGCTTCTTGGTGAACTGGCGATGACCCACCGGCGCTGGTATGTCTTCAGCGACAGTGCTGCTGCTGGCGGAGTCGGGTCAGCACTGATGGAGGCGCTGGCACGGATGGGAATACGGGACGTGCAGGTGACGACCTTCGAGTACCCAGATACATTTATCCGTCACGGCAATACCCGCTTGATCGAAGAGTCGCTGGGGCTTCTTCCGGAACAGTTGGCAAAAACGATCGAAAATCAAACGTATTAAAAGGAGAAAAAAGTGACAAAAGAATATATTTTTACCAGCGAATCGGTCACCGAAGGGCATCCGGACAAGATGGCCGACCAGATCAGTGATGCGATTTTGGATTACATCATTGAGCGGGATACCGGTGCACGCGTGGCATGTGAAACACTGCTGAGCAATGGCTTTTGTGTCATCGCCGGCGAACTCAAAACCCAAACGTATGCCCCCATGCAGGAGATCGCCCGGGAAGTGGTGCGGGAAATCGGCTACACCGATGCCAGTTTTGGCTTTGATTACCGCAGTGCCGGCGTGCTTAACGGGGTGGGTGAGCAAAGCCCGGATATCAACCAGGGGGTGGATCAAAGCTCCGGTGAGACCGGTGCGGGGGATCAAGGGTTGATGTTTGGGTATGCGTGCAACGAGACCAAAGAGCTGATGCCTCTGCCAATTTCATTGGCACACAAGATCACGGCCAAATTGGCCGAAGTACGCAAAAATGGCACCCTCCCATATCTGCGTCCTGATGGCAAAGCTCAAGTGAGTGTCCGTTACCGTAACGGAAAGCCAGTTGAAGTGACGACAGTCGTTGTCTCCACTCAGCATAGCCCCGATGTTGATCAGGAGACGCTCCACAAAGACATTCTTACTGAAGTGATCCATGCCGTGATCCCCGAAGACCTCCTTGCCGAGGATATTATCTACCACATCAATCCCACTGGTCGTTTTGTTATCGGAGGACCACAAGGGGATGCCGGCTTGACCGGACGCAAAATCATCGTCGATACTTACGGAGGATCCTGCCCTCACGGTGGTGGTGCCTTTTCGGGTAAAGACCCCACCAAAGTGGATCGATCTGCCGCTTATGCGGCTCGCTATGTTGCTAAAAACCTTGTAGCTGCTGGTGTAGCCGATCGAGTAACGATTCAGGTCGCCTATGCTATTGGAGTGGTAGAGCCTGTCTCCATCCTCGTAGATACGCATGGAACAGGCGCAGTCTCAGAAGAGAAGATTGAAGCATGTGTGACCGAACTGTTTGACTTGACTCCCGCCGGAATTATTCGGGAATTGGATCTGCTCAAGCCTATTTACCGTCGTACAGCTGCATACGGACACTTCGGTCGGGAAGAATCGGGATTCACTTGGGAAAAAACCGATAAGGTTGATGCGATAAGGGCTCATTTAGGACTCTAAAATTCTCTCGATTTTCCTGAGATTAAAGTAAGGTTTAAAAACCTTGTGATATAGTGCGGATACCATAACTAAAAGGAGAAAATATGGCTGTAATTATTACCGATATTTGCATCAGCTGTGCCGCATGTATTGACGAGTGTCCTGTTGAAGCAATTGTAGATGAGGACGATAACCCAACTGGTGAGGACATCTACTATGTTCACTCGGACAAGTGTGTTGAGTGTGTAGGGTACCACGATACGCCAGCATGTGCTGAGGCTTGCCCCACTGAGGGATGCATCCAATGGGATGACTGTGTCGAAGGGCAACCATGCTCTGAAAATCGTGGCGAGAAAGGAACTCCCGTCATCGACGACTAATCCCTCGCTTTCTGAAGCCGCCTCTGTGGCGGCAGCTCTTCTAGACAGATATATGTCTCCTGCATGATTAATACATATTTAACATTCCTTTCGATAAACTTTCGCCCAATCTTTCTATAGGAATCTTTTATGGAACAAACTCTCTCCATCATCAAACCTGATGCCGTAGCCAAAAATGTCGTCGGTGAAATTCTTGCCCGTTTTGAAAAAGCTGGATTGCGTATCGCTGCGACCAAGAAGATCCAGTTGAGCCGTGCGGACGCCGAGGCGTTTTATGCTGTACACGCCGAGCGCCCTTTTTTCGGAGATCTCGTTGAGTTCATGATCTCCGGCCCCGTCGTCGTCACCGTTCTCGAAGGAGAAAATGCCATGGCAAAAAATCGTGAACTCATGGGTGCGACCAACCCCAAAGAAGCCGCCGCCGGTACCATCCGTGCCGACTTTGCCGAGAGCATCGACGCCAATGCTGTTCACGGCAGTGATTCACTTGAAAATGCTGCTATTGAAATCAACTTCTTCTTTGCCCAAAGGGAGATCGTCTAACACGTGAAAATCGCGTTTGACAAAGTGGGGGCCACTCCCAAATCTTTTACTCTCACTCAGGATGCCGTCCATTTTGAGGGAAGTTTAGCGAAGACGGGCTCCCATCAAATCGCCCTTGAAGGCAAACTTCACGGCAGCATAACGCTAGAGTGCGATCGGTGTGGATCCACATACGATCAGGCGTTGGAGGAATCTTTGACGCTCCAGATCAGTGACCGTGTCGTGCAAGATAAAGAAGATTTGGATATAATCGAGTTTTTGGATGGCATGATTGACCTCATGTACGTCCTTCAGAGCGAGACAAATGCCCTCGCTGGTGACTATCATTTTTGCCCCACATGTGCGGCATCGGATGAAACACTTGAAATCGAATTTTAACAGAAAGGATTTACCATGGCAGTACCTAAGAGACGCGTAAGTAAAACACGAGCGGCCAAGCGCCGAACACACTACAAGTTGACATTGCCCCGTCCCGTCAAAGATGCCGACGGCACCTGGCGCATGCCTCACCATATGAATATGACCACCGGTCAGTATAAAGACTGATGCGCCATACCGATCGCAACGTCCGCATCGCGATTGACGCGATGGGGGGTGATCACGGTCCAGAGCCGATCATCGAAGGGTGCGTGCAAGCACTCGAAGAGAAGCGCTTTATCCCTGTTCTCGTCGGAAAACGTGACGAGATTCTCTCCTATCTCCCCCTCTATTATCAAGACAGAATCGAAATCGTTGATGCAGATGATGTGATCACCATGAGTGATCAGGCAACCAATGCCCTCAAACGCAAAGAGTCGTCCATCTATAAAGCGATTGAGCTGGTGCGTGATGGTCAGGCGAATGGAGTGGTCTCAGCCGGGCACAGTGGCGCGACGATGACGCTGGCTACCCTGCGTATTGGGCGTCTTCCTCATATCTCGAAACCGGCTTTGGCAACCCTGATGCCGACGGATATCGGTAAGAAAACGCTGGTACTCGATGTGGGAGCCGTCGTTGAGTGCAAGGCACAGAACCTCTATGAGTTCGGTGCGATGGGAGAAGCATATGCACTGGAAGTGCTGGGGGTAGACAATCCGAAGATTGGGCTCCTTGCCAACGGTGAAGAGGAGAGCAAGGGGAATGAGCTGACCAAAGAGGCGTTCCCACTCCTGAAAGATCTGGATAATTTTGTCGGCAATGTTGAGGGGCGAGATATCTTCAACGGTGCCGTGGATGTCGTAGTGACGGATGGTTTCACCGGAAATATCATGCTCAAGACGAGCGAAGGGGTTGCTGAGGCGATTCTTTCCCTGATGCGTCAGCATATCCAGAAATCACTTCCCGCCAAGATCGGGGCACTGTTGATGAAGCGCAAAGTCTTCAGCAACTTAAAAAAAGAGATCGACTATGCTGAGTATGGTGGAGCTCCTTTGCTAGGAATCAATGGCTGTGCAATTATTTCACATGGCAGCAGCAATGCCAAAGCGATCAAAAACGCTATTTTCCAGGCAATTCACTATACTCAGTCGGATGTCAATAAAAAGATCGAAGATTTGCTGGCGGTCAATCAAAAAGATTAATCCTTTTCCGACCATAGGGGCATGAAGCCCCCTTATGGTACAATACCCGACTATATTATTCCTCGCGTTACCTTGAAAAGGAGTGTTATGTCTCTCTATGCCGCTTTTCGCTCAATCGGAGCTTATGTTCCCGAAAAAATCCTCACCAATGCCGATCTGGAACAGATGGTCGATACCTCGGATGAATGGATCACCAAACGTACCGGCATCAAAGAACGTCGACTGGCTGCGGATGATGAATCCACCAGCGATATGGCAGCAAAAGCCTCTCAAATTGCCATGGACCGCGCCGGATTGACCCATGAGGATATTGACTTGGTTGTGTGCGCTACGGTCACGCCGGATTACTTTAACATGCCTTCTACTGCCACGGTAATTTCTGACAAACTGAATATCCGCAATGTCCAAGCCTTCGATATTTCCGCCGCGTGCAGCGGGTTTGTCTATGCGTTGTCGGTCGCACGGGCTTTTGTTGAATCAGGCATGAAAAAGAATGTCCTAATCATCGGCGCCGAGAAATTCAGCTCGATTGTGGATTGGACCGATCGGGGGACATGCATCCTCTTTGGCGATGGAGCCGGGGCAGCAGTCATCTCAGCCACCGAGGACAAAAGTGAAGCGATCATCGATATCCATGCCAGTGCCGATGGCGCGTATACCGATATGCTCATCACTCCGGCTCCGGGCTCTGTGCACCCCATGAATCAGGCCAATCTCGATGCGGGATTGCAGTATGTCCAGATGAAGGGGAACGAGACATTCAAGCTGGCGGTTAAAACACTGACTAAAGATGTCAAAGAGATTCTCGAGAAGAACAACATCGATGCGGCAGACATCCCCCACTTCATCCCCCATCAGGCCAACTACCGCATCATAAAAGCCGTCGGCGATGCACTCGGGATGCGGGAGGATCAGACCGTATTAACGATCCATAAATACGGCAACACTTCTGCCGCCTCCATCCCCATGGCGATCAACGATCTCTATGAAGCTGGTGGTCTTAAACACGGAGAGTTGATGCTGCTCGATACCTTCGGCGGAGGATTGACCTGGGCGAGTGCGGTGCTTCCATTTGCCGGGAAAAACGCGTAGGGTGCGTAATAACACCAATAGAATTTTGGTATGTTTTGCTGTGCAAAACTTTTATCAGGGGCTGGGGCTTCAGCCCCACAGAACACACATATACCATAGGGCTTTTGTCCCGTGATCACCACATCCACTGACCTTCTCGTCCATCTTCACACTCTCGGCTACGACAACCCAACCCGCGATCCGTGGTGGTGGCCGCATTCGGGCACGTTTGAGACGCTGGTCGGAGCGATCCTGACACAGAATACCACTTGGCAAAGCGTCGAGAAATCTCTCGATGCTCTCCGACAGGTCGGGCTCCTGACCTCGGAGGCATTAGCTCAAGTGCCTATAGAGGCACTCGAACCGCTCATCCGCCCCAGCGGCTACTACCGCAACAAATCCCGTAATCTTCAGGCATTGAGTCGTGCACTGCTTGACGATTTCGGGGATTTTGAGACATTTGCCGTACAGGTGAGCCGCAATTGGCTCATGGCGCGGCGCGGTATCGGCAATGAAACCGCCGATGCGATCCTCAACTATGCCTGCTACCGCGAAGCGATGGTGGTCGACAACTACACCGCCCGCCTACTTGAAGCGCTCGGCCACCCCCAGCCCGATTATCTCCATGTGCAGTCCTGGATGCTCGAGGGTATTACGGACGGATGCCGACAGGTCTTTCCCGACTTGCCGCAGGCGCAATGCTATGCGCGGTATCATGGGATGGTGGTGGAGTATGCCAAGGTAAATCGCAGTGGGCGAAGTGTCGATGTTTCGGTCTTATCCGAGGCGCTTTAAATTTTTCATACTATCGATACTGTTTTAAACAAGGTTTGCTATAATTGTTGATAAAAACGAAAGTACCGGAAGGGATTATTATGAAAACGCTTTTGAAAATGATATTCGTCGTAAGTATCGTATTGCTTGCAGGTTGCGGCGGGGGAAGTGGAAATACTGGAGGATTGACGTATGAAGGCAAAACAACACAGGCAAAACTTACAGAAGCGAATAGTAAAATCTTCCTGTACATCATCCAAAACAGCTTGAATGGAGTCGCGGCGGATTCCAGCAAAACAGGCTCAAGTTTATCAAAGTTATCAACACAATTTACGAAAAGGTTTTCTAAAATCGCACCGACAAAAATGGGGAAAGTCCTCGACAGACAAACCTCAAATGGTCGTGTAAGCGGTACAGTGAATGTGACAGTCGAAGAAATAAACATCTATACAAGTAGAATCACATATGAGTATTCCAACTATAGCAATGAATTGGGCTTTGCTGTTGATGGTACTGTGGTTCAAGATATTACAGTTGATGCAGATGGAGTACCCCGAAAAACAAGCACAGACTACCAAATGTATACGTTAAAGATCGGATCAGAAAGCGGCACCATTGATGGAATAAGCTCGATCGAAAAAACAGACATTGGAAGCAAGGGGGTTGAAAACTATATACTCAAAAACAACAAAACCAATGAGATGTTTAAGTATGAAAACTTTGTTATGAATTTTGATGAGATGGGGTGTGTGCTGTCTTATGCTGGAAAAGTGTATGACTCCAAATATGGGTATGTTAATATAAAAACACAAAAAGATTTTGTGTACGACGATGATGCACAGGAAATAAAAGGCAAAGTGTTATTGGAGGGGGAAACATCTGTTGCTACGCTCATATATAGATATGATGGCACCATTCGTGTCGAGACAGATACGGACAAAGATGATACGGTAGATAATATAAAAGTTTATAGAATGAACGAAAAAAGAGAGTTGGAGGTTGTTCCAAATTCTGCTCCAACTGTTTGGATTACTTTCCCAAAAGAGATCTTTACAGATACCAACATGCCAGAAGCAGTGACCATCGAGACGGACGATCCGGATTTCGATACGGTAACGCTTGATTATAAGTGGGAAGTCAATGGGGTTGTTCAGAGCAATGCACTCGATTTGCCCACGAGCAAGTTTGCAAAGCACGATATCATAAAACTGACTGTTACCGCGTCTGACAACAGAGGAGAAGAGACACTAACAGCTACTAAGAGTATGGAACAAGAAGTACTCAACAGCAGACCGATCATAGATGCTTCTTTTGTAAACCTGCAACTGACGGTCGGGGATACTGCACATTTAGAATACACGATTACCGACGCAGACGGTGATGACGTGACGATCAATTGGAAACACTATCTTGATGGGCAGATTGATGAATATTATGCTTTCGATTGTCAATTAGCTATCTATGATTATGACTTGGACAATCCTGATAATACCTATGAAACATTAACGCCTTACGAACAGGAAGATTTCAACAATACCCATTGTCCAAAGAGAATAGAGGGAACGGTTGTAACTTATCCTTTTATCAATGATCATTTGTTCGAAGCAGTAGCCTCTGGCGCATACTTGCATGAAATGACCGTGAGTGACGGAGAGTATAGCAGAACCGCATCATTAGAGTCTGGTATCAACAAAATGGATATTGTAGAGAGGGAGATGTACAATCATGATCCATCCTTCTATGCATATGACGAGTATAGCATCTTTATGAAGGACTTTGATGGAGATGGCCACAAAGACCTGATCTATATGATTTCGATCACCAGACATGATGACGGCAACTCAACAGACTATCAGGTACCGACACTTATAATCGAATACAGAAATGGAGACACGATACTGAGAAAAGAGAGCTATGAAGTCAATGCCACAGAATTGGATGATTTTTATGTTAATGATGTCAACGGAGATGGACGACTGGATATCGTGTTCACCCATACAAACGGATTGGGGCGAGAGATCAATAACAGATTCAGCTTTATGCTGCAAAATGACCAGCATACTTTAGATGCAGAAACACAAAAAACTTTTGCTAATTACAATGCTCTGGCTATCTCTGATGTGACGGGCGATGGAAGTGATGACATTATCCTGAACGAGTACGATAACTTTAATGACTTGGGGATACGGATATTCAGTGAAGAGGGGAATACGACGCTGGAGACATCATTCCCGCCTTATGGTGGGAAGCATATATTTGTACGAGATATGGACACTAATGGGAAACAAGATATTGTTGTAACTAGAAATAATTCTGGTGATACTCGACTTGAAATTAATCTCAATATATTTTTTCAAGGGAATAATGGTAACTACACCTGCAAAGAGTACAATGCAACTTTAAATAATGATGCCCAAAGCGAAGAGTGGGTCACCAATGTAGTCGTCTCTGATTTTAACGGAGAGGATAATTTATTTTTTGTCTCTTCAACAAAGCATATTTATATATTGAAAATCGAAAATGATGCACTAGCGGTGGTGAAAAAACTGGATTATTATTATCATGAGGATAGATTTTGGGGTAAGATTCTGGAACCTGTAGATATCGATCGTGATGGGAAAAAAGATTTGGTTGTTTTGGATGATTCATATGACCTTTATGCGGGTATTTTGATCCAAAAGGATAATATGAATTTCTATGTAGAGCAGGATTATTCTTTTGTTGAGGATTCACATTTCTTTCGTCCCGGATACACACTGGGTGACATAAATGATGACGGGAAATATGAAATATTTTTCAATACCGGCGAAGAGAATTTGAGTGCTATTTATTTCAAATAGTGGTTTTCAGCGACCAATGTCGCTGCCCCGAGTCATGCGCTGTTACGGGTTTTGCCCTGTACAAGCTGATGATTCCCGCTAAAATTACAGGCAGCGCCAACCATTTCAAGGAGGCAATCATCGAATGTATCCAAAACAACCTTTGAGAAAATCCGTCCTCGGTGGGAACACATACTGGTGTTATGATTTTTTGTTTATTGATGCTTCTTGTATTGCGCTCCCACCGGGACGGTTGGAGCGAGAGAAAAATCCTAACATCGACAAAATATAGTGCCTCCGTTTTTAGGAGAAGTACCGTATTATGGATGTTCTCGTTTAAAAAGTGACGAAGTCGGAAAAAAGGAGGAGAACGTGTGGATGCAGAACTTTTGAAACGAGAGGGTTAGATTTTATCTGAAAACAACACTTCGCTTTCTCAGTTCTTAAACGTGATATGATTGAGTATTTTTACAGCGAACAATGTCATTACTGTACCCACGAGCATCCATAAACTAATCTTTTCATCCAGGAAAAGAACACTGAGCCCTATCGCAGCAAACGGCACCAAAAAGACAAAACTACTTACAGCACCGGCTCCCAGTTTCTCAATGCCGATAAAATAGATTGTATTGGCAAAAGTCGTTGAGAGGAGCGAAATTAACCCAATATGCAGCCAGAAGGTCGCATCAAATGTCTGCATCTGTATCGCA
>JALVWV010000161.1 GCA_027023145.1 Campylobacteraceae bacterium
GTAGTAAAACCCGGCATGGAGTACTCCACTGTTGCGCCCGCTGCTGTGCAGCCCCACTTCAGGCTCTTTGTCGATGAGGGTGATGGTAGCATCGGGATATTTTTTCTTGAGTTCAATGGCGATGTTCAGGCCGATGATCCCGGCACCGATGATGAGATAGTCGGTCATGGTATTTCCCTTTAAAATCCCAGTTTTTCATCCACGAGGATGATGGTTGTGCGTCCCGGCTTGTCGCCGGTGATGGTGACAAATTTCTTACCGATATTTTCGTAAGTCCAACGGGGCTCTTTGCCCATGGCGATCGCTTTGGCGTTCATCCGGTCGATATTTTGGGGGACGGCGACGGTGCGGATCCGCTCATAGGCCGCCGCTTGATCGGGGACGATTTTGTGGGTACTCACAATCAGGAGCACTTGAGAGGGGCCGAAGATCTGTGCGGCAACCCGATTGCCGTCCCCATCGACGTTGACCAGTTCCCCGGCTTTGGTGATGGCATTGCTACTGGCGATAAACAGATCGCTCAGCAATCCTTGACGACGACGCTCATACGCTTCTTCGCGGCTGATCCCCTCTTCGTACTGATTGTAGAGCTCAATGGTGTCGTTGACCTGTAGCCACTCCAACAGTCCGATCTGTGCGACGGTCGTGGAGCCTCCCACCCCGACGGAGAGTCCGGGTTTGACGAAGGTTCTGGCTAGATCAAAGGCCTCCTGACCGGTGGCGACATGGTGGATGGTGAAGCGGTTATTTTCGAGGTTTTGGATGATGTTTTGCATGGTTCAGGAATCCTTTTTTACACGCCCGGCTGCTTTTCTGTAGACATCCATCTCCTCACGTTTTCCGATGGCGATGATGTATATTTTTATGGTGTCATCTTCGATCTGATAGACGATGCGGTGTCTTTTGTTGTTGAAATATGCTTTGTGAAATCCGGTCAGATTAAGATGGTTTTTGTGCCCGAGTTTGACTCCGAGTTCCGGTGACTGGAGGATTTGTTTCAGTTTTTTGGCAAAAAGAAGTTGAACGGATCGGTTGAGTTTTTTCAGTTCAATCTCGGCTTCGGGATGAAAGTAAAAATCGTACATTATTCATCCACACTCAAATCCAGCGCTTCCAAAACATCCCGACCGTTGCGATATGCTTCCCTCGGTGTTTGCAGACGGGTTTCGATGGTGTCAAGTATGGCTTCGTTCTCTTTGTCTTCCAGAAGCATCATCAAGCTTTCGTATACGGATGCCGGGAGCAGAACCGCTTCGATCTTGTTGTTTTTCAAAATGGCCAGTTTTTCGACCACTCCATTGGAGACACTCGAGAGATATCGCCCAAATTGTTTGGACATTTCTGTTGCGGAGGTCAATTCGTTTTGTGCGTAGGCTACCATGCTTTTCCTTTTATTATACGGATAATTATAGTGAAGATAATTCATCTTGTCAAGTTCTTTACCCCATCCTTCGCTGTCTCCTTGACTTTTTGGAGCAATGCTCTGATCTCAAGCCTCAGAGGTTTGGGCGCATAGTAAAGCAGGTCGATGATTTCGCACACTTCTGCCGAATAGCGGACGTTGTACTCTGCGACGTATTCAATATCTTCACTGAAAAGTTCCTGCTCTTTGACACCAAGAACATCGGCGATGTAGGGGATGGATATTGACAGCGAGTGTTTTGAGCCTCCAGGCGCAGATGGCTCCCTGGATGGACCCTCTCCACCGTGCAGGCTCTTCCTGGATCGAGCGCAAAAACAGCCACCTCGTGCGCCAGAAGCATGACTATTCCTGCGGCAGCGCTTCGCTGGCAACTCTGCTGCGGTATTATTATCACCAACACGTAAGTGAAAAACAGATACTCGAAGCGATCAAGCGCGCCAAAGGGATCACGGACGCCAATCTCAAAGCGATGATCAAAGAGGACAAAGCGGAGCTTTCGTTTCTTGACCCCTCAAACTATCAAACTATGCACAAACACTGGGCTTTCGCTCCATTGCGATGGCATTGGATATGGAGGCACTCTCCCAGCTCAAACTTCCGGTGATTATCTATCTTGTTTCGCATGATCTGGGGCACTTCAGTGTCTACAAAGGGATGGACAAGCAGTACGTCTATCTGAAGCTTAGGGGTCGATGCTAATGGGTGATACTAATGCCATTGAATCCAATTTCAAGACAGAAACACATTGCGTTTTGAAAGCTTGAGGCAACAAACCACAAATAACGATGAACAAAGCCGAAAGTGATCAATAAGACAGAGTGTCAGTCGGCGTGAAGGTTCTCTGCCAGTCGATACGACATTACCAGACTGAAACACAGCTCGGTCAGCAGCATCAAATCGCTCATGAGAGGATCTCGAGGACAAAAAACTCTCCATCTCTTGTTATAGAGGTTCTCTATGGTTATTCCAATAAAATGTGGCATAATGCGATACGATAAAACAAGGAAGAAATATGGAACCAATCCAACCGTATTCCATTGTCAAAATCCGTCAGGGGCAAAAAGTCCCCTTCGAGGATACACTGATCCGTGAAATCAAACTGACGATTGTAGTTAATGGAGAGGAGATTGGCGCTCTGATGGCGACACCGGTCGATCAGGAGGCATTGGCGATCGGCTATTTGATGAGTGAAAACATCTTGGCGCACGCTTCAGACATCT
>JALVWV010000162.1 GCA_027023145.1 Campylobacteraceae bacterium
AATGATTTTACGGTCGCATTGTAGGGGAAGAGGGTTACAGAACGGTTACGGCTGATTACAAAATGGAAACAAAAAACTACCGATACGCCCTACGAATAAATAAGTAAAACATCACCAGCCCCGCCACCATGAAGATCGCATTGCCAAACACATCATGCGAGAGGGAAAAGCTCTCCCTGCCCCCCTGCATGACAAACCATGTCACCATAAAAATCCGTAGGACATTGAGGGTGAGCATGACCGCTGTGCCGGCAACCCCCCAGAGGATCCGGTGCCGCCAGCTTGAGGGGTAGGCAAAGATCGAAGCGAGATACATCAGTACTGGGATCATCCCGTTGCATGCCTTTTCGATGATCAGCTTATAGTGAGGATTGATCCAAATGTCCGATCCTCGTACCTGTCCCGGCGGTAGACCCCAGTCCATGATCGCCAGAAGCTTCAGTCGGAGCCATTCATTTGGGGCGTGCGCCAGTGGGGAGAGATCCCAGTAAAACAGGCCAAACAAAACCCCCAGCCAGATCAGATAAGAGAGGACAAAGCGTTGTGCCATCGGGGTACCTTTTGAGAGTTTGGGTATAATTATACAATTTTTGCCAAGGAATGCCAACACCATGCTCTTCAAGTACAAAGGTCTCAACAAAGAAGGCAAACGCACCAAAGGCACGATTAGCGCTTCCTCCCTCGATGAAGCCAAGACCAAGCTTCGGGCGCAGGGAGTTTATTATGATGCGCTTCAGGAGGCACGGGAATTTTCTTTTGAAGGTTTCAGCAGTCGGAGGCGGATGCCCAATGCCATCCTGAGTAATTTCTCCAAAGAGCTTGCCAGCTACCTCAACGCCGGAAACATGACGATCCTTACTGCCCTCAAGTTGATGGAAAAACAACACAAAAAAGAGAAGCACCTTTACGCTTTTCTTACCGCCACCAAAACAATGGTCGATGAGGGGAAACCTCTCGCTGTTGCCCTGAGTGACCAAAAGGTATATGAGCTCCCCGATTTTTTCCTCCAAAGCATCAAAGTTGCTGGTCAAGGGGGGAAGATGGTCGAAGTGCTGAGCAACATGAGCCACTTCTTCGCCTCCCAAAGCCGCATCCGTCAGCAAGTGATCAACGCCATGATCTACCCGCTGTTTATCCTCATCGTCGCGGTGGGGATGACCGTCTTCCTCCTCATTTACGTCGTCCCCAAGATCACGGGGATCTTCGAAGACACCCATCAGGAACTCCCCGGTATTACTCAGTTTGTCCTCGGTGCAAGCCATTTTCTTGGACAGCATTATATCGGACTGATGGTCGGAGCGTTGGTGGTGATTGTCTTCTCCAAAATCGCCTACAGCAAAGTCCGCCCTTTCCACTACATGATCGATGCCCTGATGCTGCGTCTCCCTATCGTTGGTAAACTGACTCAAAACCATGAACTCGGACGTTTCAGCTACATCATCTCCCTGATGCTTGACTCCGGCGTGCCCTACACGCAGGCGGTAACACTGGCAAGCAGTACGTTTGGCAACCTTGCCATCCAAGATCTTTTCGAAAAAGTCGCCACCAAAGTCACCGAAGGGAATAAACTCTCCAATGCTCTCTACTCCGCCAAGGGGGTCAAGCTCAAAAGCAACTTTCTCCAGACGCTGGCGTTAGGGGAGGAGTCGAGCAACGTCGCCTCGGTCATGGGCAACCTCTCTGAGCTCTACAGCGAAGAGAATGAGCAGGGGATCGACCGGGTACTCAAGATGGTCGAGCCAGTGATGATGCTCCTTATTGGCGGGATTGTTGGCGTGATCGTCATGGCGATGCTCCTGCCCATTTTCAGTATGAGCCTCGGCGCAAAATTATAAGGAATTTACAATGAGTAAACCCCGTTTTCGTGATCTTAAAAAAGGAAAAATTTCTCCTGAGATTTCCACAGAAAAACCTTCGAGAAAGGCTAGAGAAATGTTTCCAGACAAACGCAGCCGCTCCAAAGCGTTCATTACCGATAGCTTTATGCTCCTGATGCCGGTCATGTATGCTGTAATATATCTCGTCATGGGTGGACGGGAGGGGTTTTCCGCCAATATGCTGCTCGGGTGGATCGATATTCTGGTGCCACTCATCTTCATCCAAATCGCCTTCATCGCCAAAAGTGGCCAGACCCCAGGTATGCGTGCGTACAACATCCGGGTGGTGGACAACAATACATTGACAACAGCCAGTTTTGGACAGATCGTCGTACGGCAAATCCTGGCACCCATCTCCCGTCTGCTCTTCGGGTGGGTCTTTCTGTTTTTGCGCCAAGACCATCGCCAGCCACACGAATGGCTGAGTCGTACCGCCTTGATCACCACCGACGATCCCCGTCCCTCCTCATGACGACCCCTCCCTCTGCTGTCCCTTCCTTGCGTGCTATGCTCTCCATCGGGGCATTTTACTTTTTTTACTTTGTTCTCATCGGGGTCTACATTATTTACCTGCCGAGAATGCTGACCCGGCAGGGGTTCAGCGCCACCGAAGTGGGGATTATCTATGCCGCTGCCCCGATGATGCGGTTCCTCCTCCCGTTTTTCTTCCGCCGTTTTCTGAGCCTCGATGATCGCGTCTATCGAGGGGCATTGCTTACCCTTTTCGCTGCTTCCCTTCTCTTCGTCTCAACGGTGCATAC
>JALVWV010000163.1 GCA_027023145.1 Campylobacteraceae bacterium
ACTTTTAAGAGAAGATACTTTATTTTGGTATATTTTTGTAAAGATTAATTCAAAGGAAAAGAAATGGACATCAGAAAAGACAAACAATTAATCAGAGAGGCAATTGACCATGGATGCATAACCATGGCTGAACTGGCGCACTTCATAAAGATTCATGCCTTGGTAGTCAAAAGTTACTGTAAGATTTAATCCAAGAAGAGAGGGGCATGGCTCTAAAAGTAAGGAACCAAAGATTTATCCAAAAAGTTTTTTGTGCTACAATGCCACCTGTTTAAATCAAAAAACCCATATATAAAGAAACACTTATGAGCAACCTTATCATCGTCGAGTCCCCTGCCAAGGCTCGCACCATCAGCAACTTCCTCGGCAAAGGCTACAAAGTCGTCGCCTCCAAAGGGCACATCCGCGACCTGCCCAAGAGCACCTTCGGGATCACCATCGACGATGATGGGAAGTTTGTCCCCAAGTACTCCATCCCCAAAGAAGCCTCCGCCACCGTCAAGGAGCTCAAAAAACTCGCCAAAGAAGCCGATACCATCTACATCGCCACCGATGAGGATCGCGAAGGGGAGGCGATCGGATATCACATCGCCATGGCGATTGGCAAAGAGCCCACCTCGCTACCCCGGATCGTCTTTCATGAGATCACCAAGAGCGCCATCGCCCATGCACTCGAAAACCCCCGCACCCTCGACATGGAGAGCGTCGATGCGCAGCAAACCCGCCGCCTGCTTGATCGGATCGTCGGGTACAAACTCTCACCTCTGCTTTCGAGCAAGATCCAAAAAGGGCTCAGCGCCGGACGCGTCCAAAGCTCAACCCTCAAGATCGTCGTCGATCGGGAGCGGGAGATCAAGGCATTCAAACCCGAGGAGTACTGGACGATCGATGCCCTCTTCGAGAAAGTAATCGCGTCGAGCATCTACAGCTATGAGGGGAAGAAGATCGACAAGATGACGCTGACCAACGAAGAACAAGCCAGCCTTATCGTCGACTCAGCTAACGCTGAGAAGTTCACCGTCACCTCGATTGAGACCGCCAAACGCAAGAGCAAGACTCCGCCACCGTTTATGACCTCGACCCTCCAACAGGCAGCCTCCACTCAACTGGGCTTCTCCCCCAAGAAGACGATGATGGTCGCCCAGAAGCTCTACGAAGGGGTCAAAACTGACAAAGGCACCATGGGTCTGATCACCTACATGCGTACCGACAGTCTCAACCTCGCCAAAGAGGCCGTGAGCGACGCCCGCGACTTCATCAGTGTCACCTATGGCGATCGGTACCTCCCGGCCAAACCCAAATTTTACGCCAGCAAATCCAAAGGGGCACAGGAAGCGCACGAAGCGATCCGCCCTACTCGGGTCGATTTTACCCCCGAGATGGCGGCCAAGTACCTCGGTGCCGATGAGCTCAAGCTCTACCGGCTTATTTACAACCGTTTCCTCGCCTGCCAAATGACCGAGGCGGAGTTTGAGACCCAGACGATCCTGATCGGCGGGGAGCGCTCGGTGTTCAAAGCCACCGGACGCAAGATGCTCTTCGATGGCTTCTATCGCGTCACTGGCTACAACGAGAAGGATAAGCTCCTCCCTGAGCTGACTCAGGGGCAGGCAGTCGACCTGACAAGCGTTGAAGCTGAGCAGCACTTCACCGAGCCCCCCGCCCGCTACAACGAAGCGAGCCTCATCAAAAAACTCGAGTCGCTGGGCATCGGTCGTCCGAGTACCTATGCGCCTACCGTGACGATCCTTCAGACCCGCAAATACATCGAGATCGAGAAAAAACGGATCCATCCCACCGAAATTGCTTTCACCGTCATCGAATTGCTGGAGAAACACTTCCCTGAGATCGTCGACAGCGGGTTCACCTCATCCATGGAAGAGACCCTCGACAAAATCGCCGAGGGCAAAGAAGACTGGCAAAAAGTTTTGGCTGATTTTTACACCCCCTTCATGGAGAAGATCGCCAAAGGGAAGCAGGAGATCAAATCGCTCAAAGTCGCTATCCCTACCGGAGAGGATTGCCCCCAGTGCGGCAGCGAACTTCTGTTGCGCAAGGGGCGCTACGGAGAGTTCATCGCCTGCTCCAACTTCCCCAAATGCAAGTACACTCGCAACATCGACGGCGACGAGCCTGAGCAGCCCGAAGCGACCGACGAAGTGTGCGACAAATGCGGCAGCCCTATGGTGGTCAAAAACGGCCGCCGGGGCAAATTCCTCGCCTGTTCCGCTTACCCCAAATGCAAAAACGCCAAACCCCTCGTCGCCCCCCGGGAACTGGCAATCCCCTGCCCCGAGTGCGGCGGCAAACTCCAGGAGCGTCAGGGACGGCGTGGCACCTTTTTTGGCTGCACGAATTACCCCAAATGTAAATTCATCGCCAACTTCGAACCGGTCGATGCCAAATGCCCCGAGTGTGGATACCAAATGGGAATCAAACACCTCAAGGACGGGGACTATCATGTCTGCTTCAAATGCAAGCATAAGGTAAAGGCGGAGGGGTAATCGCCCTCATGTACAAACAATACAAAGAGGCCGTCGAGAGCTCTAACATCGTCTCACGCACCGATATCCACGGGATCATCACCTTCGTCAATGATGAATTCTGCCGGATCTCCGGATACAGCCGGGAAGAGCTTATCGGAAGAGACCACAACATCGTCCGCCATCCCGATGTCCCCGCTGAGACCTTCAAGCGCCTCTGGGATGCGATTCTTGACAAGCAAACCTATCGATCCACAGTCAAAAATCTTGCCAAGGACGGCAGCACCTTTTATGTCAACACTACCATCACTCCCATCTTAAACGAAAAGGGAGAGATCGACGAGTTTATCGCTATCCGATATGATGTCACCAAAGAGATGGAGCTTCAGATCCAGCTTCAAAAGAAGCAGGAGATGCTCCTGTGGCAATCCCGCTTCGCCTCCTTGGGACAGATGATGGCCAACATTGCTCATCAGTGGCGTCAGCCGTTGACTGAGCTTAATCTCTTACTCTACAATCTCAAAAAAGCTGCCCTTGAGCACAACCAGGATGAGATCCTCTCGCTTCATCATGATGCCAAGCGGGTTATTCAGTCCATGTCTCAAACCATAGACGACTTTCAGAATTTTTTCAAACCTGGCAAAGAAAAAGAGTCATTCTACCCTCACATCAGCCTCGAAAATGCCCTTGCACTCCTAAACAAAGTTCTTCAAAAAGAGCACATTCACCTCACACAGCATGTCGATCAGAGCATCACTCTTCTCGGGATTCAGAATGAACTGACACAAGTGCTCATTAACTTACTCCAGAATGCCAAAGATGCTCTCATAGACCGAAAGATTACCAAACGACATATTATCGTCATAGTCTCTCAAAAGGATGGCCATGCTATCATTAGCGTCGAAGACAACGCCGGGGGCGTTCCTGAAGCGGTTGCCGGGCAGATTTTTGAGCCCTATTTTACCACCAAACATGCCAGTCAGGGGACCGGACTTGGACTCTTTATGTCCAAACTCATCGTCGAGAAGAGCCTTCTAGGCTCGCTAACCCTTGAATCCGGCTCCAACGGTGCCCGCTTCGTGATCACCGTCCCTATGACCAAGGAGAGCGCCGCCCCATGACTTGTACCCATATTCTTAAAAAATTGAACATTCTTCTTGTAGAAGATGAGCGCAACCTTGCTCATCTTTTGCGTGATGCAATCGGGGATCAGTTTGCCCAATTTACGCTGGCCTACGACGGACAGGAGGGGTTATCTTTGGCACAAGAGATGCAGCCCGACCTTATCATTACCGATATTACCATGCCCCAGATGAGTGGTCTGGAGATGAGCAGCATCCTCCATGAAACATCGCCAGCCCTTCCCATCGTCATCCTCAGCGCTTACAGCGAAAAAGAATACCTCCTCGATGCCATTGATATTGGCATCACCAAGTACCTCATCAAACCCTTCGATCCCGATGAGCTCCTTGATGTGATCTGCACCCTTGCACGCAAACTCCGTCAATCCAACCGGATTGCCCTGCTGCCCCCTTTTCAGTTTGATACCCTTGAGAAAAAACTCTTCAACAATGGTGTCATGGTGCACCTGAGCCGACGAGAAAACCTCTTCCTTAGTCATCTCATCGACAGCCCCAACCATTTTCTCACTACAGAAGCGATCAAAACCGCCCTCTGGGACGACGAGACGGTTTCGGATGAGCGTCTGCGAGTTTTTATCAACCGTCTGCGACAAAAGACCGCCTCAGAACTGATCGAAAACATTGTCGGACAGGGGTATCTTCTTCGGATGTGACTCCTTGATCGCTCTTACTCAAGAGAGATCAAAATCAATCACTGTTAAGCTGAATCAATTCAAAATATTTTTTTTGGAGTTTTTGGTTGGAGAGTTTCAGAGATTGTGATTGGCTGCGCAAATGAGCCTCTGTCTGTTGGAGGTGGTTCAGTACCGTCAAAGAGTTCTCGCCAAAAAGCAAAGCATGCACGTACCAAACAAACAACACAATTCCTACAAGGATCGCCAAGATACTTTTGAGCGAAAACCCGACCCAATCGGCCGAGTTTTCTGAGGTCGTCTCGCGCATCGGTATCAGGCAAAAAGCTCGCTGCCAAGATATTCAAATTGCCCCAGTTCTGCCTCGATGGAGAGGAGGCGATTATACTTGGCCATCCGGTCGCTGCGGGCGGTCGAGCCGGTTTTGATCTGCCCGGTACCCATCGCCACGGCAAAGTCAGCGATGAAGGCATCCTCCGTCTCGCCCGATCGATGACTGACGACACAAGTGTAACCGTTGCGGTGTGCCAGGCGTATCGTCTGCATCGTTTCGCTGACTGTACCGATCTGGTTGAGTTTGATGAGGATTGAGTTGGCGATGCCGCGATCGATCCCCTCGGAGAGGATCGCTGGGTTGGTGACGAAGTTATCATCACCTACCAACTGAACTTTGTTGCCCAATCGCGCGGTCATCTCCTCCCAGCCATCCCAGTCATCCTCACTCAAACCATCTTCAATCGAAACGATAGGATACTGCTCAAGCAGCTTTTCATAGTACGTAACCATTTCACTGCTATTGAGTTCACGATTTTCCGATTTCAGGACGTATTTCCCCTCATCGTTGATCAGCTCAGAGGCCGCCACGTCCAAAGCAATGGCAATCTGCTCACCCGGCTTGTATCCGGCAGCTTCGATGGCCTGCATGATGACCTGGATCGGCTCTTCATTGGACTTCAAGTTGGGAGCAAAACCCCCCTCATCGCCAACTGCGGTACTCTCCCCCATGCCATCAATAATCTTTTTGAGGTGATGGTACACTTCCGATGCGGCACGGAGCCCCTCAGAAAAACGATCGAAACCGACTGGCATGATCATGTACTCCTGAAAGTCAACCGAGTTATTGGCATGTTCACCACCATTAATAATGTTCAGCATCGGCACTGGCATTACGACAGCATTGGCACCGCCAATGTAGCGATAGAGGGGCATCTTGAGAGACGCAGCTGCTGCACGAGCTACAGCCATGGAAGCTCCAAGGACAGCATTGGCACCCAGCTTTCCATAATTGTCCGTCCCGTCAACCTCTTTCATGGTCAAATCCACATCGGCTTGATTGTAAGGGCTCATACCGATAAGTGCCTCGGCGATCTCGGTGTTGACATTCTCCACAGCCTTGAGAACCCCTTTACCCATGAAGCGATCGCCTCCGTCCCGAAGTTCGAGTGCTTCACGCTTCCCAGTGCTGGCACCACTGGGAACCATCGCGCTCTCCTGTGTGCCGTCACTCAGTGTCACCGTGACACGTACGGTAGGATTACCCCGACTGTCCAGCACCTCGTTTCCTACGACATCCTCGATATAGATCATTGTCTCTATCCTTTGGGTTTAATTGGGCGTATTTTATCGAAAAGGTGTAAAAGCTTCGCTTGGGCACGGTGTTGCGTGCCGTGTATTTGGTATATTGGGTAGATGATGGATAGCGGATAAAGGGGTTGGGGCTTCGGTCCCACTAAACGCGACTGAAGTCGCATCCCCAATCACCAATTATACCTCTTCCTCTTCCACGGTCAACCCAGCACCAAACCCCAGTGCCTCTTTGATCTTCTGCTCGATCTCTTCACGCATTTGAGGATTTTCTTTGATCGTCTGCTTGGCATTCTCTTTCCCCTGACCCAGTTTTTCGGCTCCATAGCTAAACCAAGCACCCGACTTATCGATAATATCCAGCTTGACCCCATAATCGATCAACTCCCCCTCGTAGCTGATCCCCTCTCCAAACATAATGTCAAACTCCGCTTGGCGAAATGGAGGGGCAACCTTGTTTTTGACCACCTTGGCTTTGACGCGGTTTCCAATCTGCGATTCGCCCTGCTTGAGGGTTGCGATCCGGCGCACATCGATCCGAACCGAGGCATAAAACTTGAGTGCGTTTCCACCCGTCGTCGTCTCGGGAGAGCCGTACCCCATGGTGCCGATTTTCATCCGGATCTGATTGATAAAGATGAGGGTCGTGTTGGTCTTGTGGAGGATTGCTGTGACCTTACGCAGTGCCTGGCTCATCAACCGCGCCTGAAGTCCCACATGGGTATCACCCATGTCTCCCTCGATCTCAGTCTTAGGAGTCAGCGCAGCCACGGAGTCGATGACGATCAGATCCACCGCCCCTGAGCGGGTCAACGTCTCGAGTACATCGAGTGCCTGCTCGCCAAAATCGGGCTGGGAGACGAGTAGATTGTCGGTATCGACCCCGAGGTTTTTAGCATACACCACATCGAGTGCATGCTCCGCATCGATAAAGGCGCACACCATCTCTTCTTTTTGCGCCGAGGCGATGGTCTGGAGTGCTAGCGTAGTCTTCCCCGAAGATTCAGGACCATAGATCTCTACGATCCGCCCCTGAGGAATCCCTCCGATCCCCAATGCCATATCCAGCCCCAGTGAACCAGTACTGATCGCCTCGATGGGTTCAAACTCCTTGTCTCCCAGACGCATCAACGTCCCTTTGCCAAATGCCTTGTCGATCTGCTTGATCGCCATATCGAGTGCTTTTTGTTTCTGTGGATCCATTGCCATGGTCATGTCCTTGTCCTTGTGTGATTGTATTTTATCTAAACTTTTTAGATAATGTGTAATGTCATTGTAGTGGAAAAAGTTGGAGGGAGGTAAAAATATGTCAAATTGTCATATTTTTTGTTTTCTGCCCCAACTTTGGGGCAGAAATTGGTGGGACTGGATTAACGCCAAGCTTTCTGTTCTTCTTCTTTGCGGAGCATCAACGTACCCATCCAAAGGCTGAACAGAAGCATCAGCATACCTGTCATGATGCCCATGGCATCTCCACTATCCGAAGAAATATCAGCACAACCACACTCAATAGCGGCGTCGACTTTCAGGTTTTGTGTCGGTGCATTTGGTCCTACATCAATAGGCAATTCAATGACTCCGTTCTCACTGGTTTCATTCCCTGTCTTGGCGGGGGCATACCCCTCTTCGAGACGATCTTTGGGAATGTAGAAGCGCACTTTGTATTTACCTTCAGGCACATCAAAGCGATAGTGCCCATCTGGACCTGTATTGGTTTGAGCAACTACCTTCCCTTCTTCGTCTACCAATTCGACTTTGGCGCCCTCAATAGCCTCATCTTTGTCAGCATCAATCACAAAGCGCCCTTCGACACGATAAGCCGCAGCAGGGTCTTCTTCGACAAAGTCGTTGTGCAGATCTACCTCATTGCGGTCCACATGACCAGCGATAGCATTGACCACGCCATTGTCGGGTTTGTCATTATCCGAACCCCCCTCGTCCTCAACCACATCAATCAATCCTGCCGGCTGGATCTCTACCGCAACATAATCACCGGGGATGAGGTTATCGAAGTGGTAATTACCACTGGCATCTGTAGTTGTAGTTGCGATCGGATCCCCATCCGGCTTCCCATCTCCATCGATATCTTCATAAAGCTTAATGGTCACGCCTGCAAGGTTTTTGTCCCCCTTGTCATCGTTATCCAAATCCTGAGACACGTTACCACTCCAGCTGCCCAATCCATAAAACCCGAAGTCTACGGTCGCATTGGCATTATCATCATCAATACTACAATCGCAATGGGTATCGCTGCCAGCAATGCCGGAACTCTCACCAGCAGGTTCTCCGTCGTTGCTCAGGGTGAAGGTACCGGATGTAAAGATATTATTTGCCAAATCCTGTGTCGCGATATTCGAGTCATTCACACTGTCGTCGTTATCTCCGGTGGTTTGTTGATCCGAGGGGCTGTATCCGGCTGGCATTTTTACCTGCACTTTGTAGTCCCCTTCAGGAAGATTGCAGAAGCAATATTTGCCATCCGCACCAGTGGTGACTGGAGCGACACCAGCTACTGGATTGCCAGCAGCATCGAGAAGCGTAACGATTGCACCTGCTATACCGCCCTCGCCAGCATCTTGGATACCGTTGTTGTTTGCATCCAGCCAGACCAGTGAGCCGATCGCTACCTTGGGCACAAATCCAAAGTCGACCGTCATATCCCCTGCCATATCGTCTACAGCATCCTGGTTGCCCCCTTGTCCGGTCTCGCCAGATGGCTCTGTTCCGGCTTCAAGATGAATAACGGGCGATTTGGCCTCATCACCAGGATTGGCCTGGATGCCGTTGTCGTCACCATCGGTCTGATTGTCCAGAGTCGATGTACCAATATCCGTACTTGAGACCGGTGCCCCGGCGGGTGCCGCTACGCCGACCACATAATCACCCGGAATCAGATTGCCAAAATAGTAGTCGCCACTGGCATTTGTCGTTGTTGTGGCGACCACCGTCGTCCCATCCGCTTCGTAGAGGGTGACCGTCGCGCCCGAGATCCCCTCATCACCAGCATCCTGCAATCCATTGTTGTCATGGTCATAAAAGACTGTACTGCCGATGCTGACTTTGTGGACGAAGCCAAAATCCACCGTCATGTTGCCATTGGCATCGGTTGCATCATCCTGGTCATCACCGTCCATCGTGCCACCCTCATTGGGCTCACCGCCAACCGTAAGGTCAAAGGCGCCTGAGGTATATACACCCATGACCCCATCGTTTTCAGCGATATTGGAGTCCTCTTCAGTATCGTTGTTGTCGGCAGCTGTTTGTACGGGTGAAGGGATATATTGGCTTGGAGGTGTCACCTGTACTTTGTAGGTACCTTCAGGCAGGTTGCCAAAATAGTATGTGCCATCAGCAGCCGTAATGATACTCGGGAGAGCCTGACCGTTGATATCGGTTGCCGGTATGAAATTTCCATTGCCGTCATCAACAAGAAGATTCACTGTGGCACCACCTATTCTTGGTTCTGCTGCCCCCTGCTGCCCATCTTTGTCGGTATCCTCCCAGACAACCGATCCGATCGAAACAGGCTGAACGAAGCCGAAATCCACCGTCATGTTGCCAGAGGCATCTTCAGCGGTATGGCTACCATCCTGATCGTCTCCATCATAGCTATCTGCCTCTTGCGGTTCCCCTCCAGCAGTGAGGGTAAACACTCCACTCTCATAAGTTCCGACTGGCACACCAACCGCAGAGGTGTTGATGTTGGAGTCCTCTTCAGTATCGTTGTTGTCAGCAGCTGTTTGTACGGGTGAGGGGACATATCCTACCGGGGGTGTGACTTGCACTTTGTAGTTGCCCTGAGGAAGTTTGTCGAAGAAATAGCGACCATTATTACCTGTGGTAATGTCCGTCACACTCGTACCATCCATGTGCTTGGCGGAGATCCATGTGCCCGGGTTGTTCGGATCCTCCATCACCAAATGGACGGTCGCTCCGCTGATCCTTGGCTCGGCAGCCGCATCGCCCTGTTGTCCATCTCTGTTGGTGTCTTCCCAAACAACCGATCCGATCGAGACGGGAGCAACAAATCCAAAGTCTACGGTCATGTTACCATTGGAATCAGCAGCGTCATCCTGCCCATCTCCGTCGTACCCCCCCGCTTCAGTCGGCTCGGTACCACTTGTCAGCGTATAAGCACCCGAGAGATAATGGGTACCATTAAAATCATCGACATTTGAATCATCTACAGCATCATTATCGTCTCCCGTCGTTTGAACTGCAGTCGGTTTGTACGATGGAGCAACCTGCACGGCGACCTTGTACTTCCCTTCGGGCAGATTGTCAAACAGATACGTTCCGTTGGCATCGGTCGTCTGCATCGGCACGGCATGACCGTCAATATCGGTTGCTGGCACGTACGTTCCGCTTCCATTGTCCACCAGCAGGCTCACGTTGGCATCGGCAATTCTCGGTTCGTTCGTCGCCGACCCCTGCTTGCCATCCGCATTGCTGTCAACCCAGATAAGCGATCCGATACTCATCGGCTGAACAAAACCGAAATCTACGGTCATGTTGCCCGATTTGTCGGCAATGTCTCCTCCGGTTCCATCGGCATCATCGCCATCATCTGTCGTGCTCTCCTGAGGTTCACCGCCAGCAGTAAGGGTAAAGACACCACTCTCGTATGTTCCGGCGGGGACACCTGCTGCAGCTTTATTGATGTTGGAATCTTTTTCGGCGTCATTATTGTCTGCTGCTGTCTGTACGGGGGTGGGGACGTACCGACTCGGAGGGGTAACCTGCACTTTGTAGTTACCTTCAGGCAGTTTGTCGAAGAAATAGCGACCGTTGTTGCCTGTGGTGATATCCGTCACACTGGTACCGTCCACGTGTTTGGCAGCTACCCACGTACCTGGGTTGTCCGGATCTTCCATCACGAGATGGACGGTTGCTCCGCTGATTCTCGGCTCGAGACCATCCTGCAGACCGTCGCGGTTTTTGTCTTCCCAAACGACCGAACCGATGGAGACGGGCTTGACGAAGCCAAAGTCCACGGTCATGTCCCCAGATGTGTCGGCAGCACTGTTGTCTGCTCCATCAGCTCCGTCTCCGTCGTTTGCAGTCGTCTCCACTGCTTCGCTGCCCGGGGCAAGGGTAATTGTCGGGCTTTGATAAGTATTGGGCGAAGGAGCAGTGGCGATATTGGAATCCGTCTCTTTGGCGCCATTGTCATCGCTTGTGGTTTGATGCTCTGTTGGCAAGTACCCCTCCGGTGGGATAACCTGCACCCGATAATCTCCGGCCGGCAGATTGTCAAAAAAGTATGTACCGTTGTTGTCCGTTATCTGAGAGGGAACTGGTACGCCATTGATATCTACAGCTGGCACAAATGTCCCCGTACCATCATCCACCAGCAGACTGATGTTGGCAT
>JALVWV010000164.1 GCA_027023145.1 Campylobacteraceae bacterium
ATCATTGTCAAAGTCGGCTTGCCCACCATTTGGTAAGTTGCTGGAGCTGAATGTAAAATTCTGATCAGCATTTCCCTCATTCTTAAAAGTATAATGTGTAATGCGATTTGTTTGCCCGGGAGTTACCACAATTTGATCACTGTCATCCGTTTCAAGGATCATGTCTATTTTTTTATCAACAACAAAGTTGTCTGGAGTAGTCGTATTGACATCAGGTTGAGAAACCCCTCCTGCTTCATAGCTGAGCGTTGCACTATTGGTTATGGTCGTCCCTGCATCCGTCCCCAGTGCCCACACGCCACTCGCTCCCAGCATCATCACCGATGCCAACACTAAAATTTTTCTCATCATTGTCTCCTTGTATTTGCGCGTTAAGTGTTACGCGTTATGCGTTACGCTTTTGGAGCGTTACGTGTTACGTGTTAAGCGTTACGCTTTTGGAGTGTTACGTGTTACGTGTTAAGCGTTACGCAGAAGAACAAATCCCCTCAAACGTAACTCTTAACACGTAACACGTAACACGAACCAAAACGTAACGCGTAACACGCAACACGTAACGCGATTGTCTACCGCCCTTCCGGCGGGCTCAAATCTCCACCGAGACCTCAGCCCGCCGCAGGACAGCACCTCAACTCGCGCGTTAAGCGTTACGAGTTACGCGTTGCGCAGAAGAGCAAAAGCCCTCAAACGTAACACGTAACACGTAACACGCAAAACCGGTTATTTCAACTTCGCCTTAAACTCCACCTTCACCTTCCCCTTGGCCGGTACTTCCGCGATGACCCATTGGATCGCGTTGTACTGTTTGGGTTGAGCGCGGTGTTTTTTGCCTTTTTTGTCGGTCACGTACAGTTTGGCTGGGACGTCGAATGTCTTGCCTCCGTCGACACTGTAGGTGATGGTCGCATTGGTCTCGGCTTTGGCAGAGTGGGCGACGTAAGCGAGGTGTTCGTTGATTGGGTTTTTGATCGCGACACTGCTCAGGGGTGCCTCTGCGTTGTTGGTCACCGTATCGACATACCGCACGACCGTGCCGGGGACGACTTTGGTCGCCTTGACCCACTCTTTGACCTTTTTGATCTTCCCTTTTTTGGTCTTGACCTTTTTGATGACCAACTGGTAGGATGCCGTGGTGACTGTCACGGGGGACTTGGGCGCTTCGGCGTAGGCCGCTGTGATCGATAACAGTGCCGTGGCGATCAAAGCGGATAAGGTTTGTTTCATGTAATCTCCTTTTGTTTGTTTTCAATCATTTCGTTGGACGGGACTAAAGTCCCTACTCCATCAATAATAAGTGTTGCCAAACAACGCCTACCAAAATTCCTAATTCCTAATTCCTCACTCCTAATTCTCATCGTACCCTCACATCAAACGCAAATGTATGCTGAGTTGTCCCAGTGATTGTCCCGGCATTGAGTCGTATCTGTGTGCCGTTGCAGTCGGCGTTGTCACCATCCACTGCGTCGGTACGAGGGGTGCCGTCCTGCCTCAGCGATCCAGTGACATAGCGAGTACCAGGAGGGATGGTGTCGGTGAGGATGACGTTTTGGATCGTCTTACCTACGGCGTTTCCACCGATGGCATAGGTGATCGTGTAGGTGATTCGGGTGCCAGTGTGGGTGGCGTTGTCCTCACTGTAAACAATAGCATGTTTCTTCGCCACTAGCCAGTAATCCCGGATCTCCCAAATGCCAGTATCGATATCATTTGCGTGACGTATCACTGTATCAATTTGACCCGGACGATCGGCTCCGGCGGTCGCATTGCTCTCGGTCGTCGCTCGGATCGCCTCGAGGCTCCGGTGTGTTGGTGCCGTGGTGTTGTTGTCTGGGATGTCTCCGAGGAGGAACAGGGTAGCATTGGTATCTGCAGGGAGACTTACGTGGGAGACGAGGGTGTCATTGCTGTCAAACACCCCATCTCCATCATCAAGGAAGATCCGGACATGCGTCGGGACAAAATCGCTCGTGGCATTGTGTTCGTGCCCTAGGGTGATGTTGTCGTCACTGTTGCCAAGGTTGCTCACGACAAACGTCAAGACCCGATCGGAATCTCCCGCAGAGACAGTGACCGCAGCAGCATCCTCCCAATCGATCTGGATATCGACCACCTTATCGACGACGAAGGTATCTATATTGCTTGAGAAGTTACGTGTGATTCCAGCGGAAGCATAGGTGATGTGTGTCTGGTTGACAATCGCAGTGCCCGAGTGGGTACCACGAGCATACAGCATGCCGATCGTGTTCAACAACAAGACTATGATTCCAAACGCTTCTCGCAATAGTTACCCCAATATATTATATAAATGTAGCAGCATAGATTATACCCAAAAAAGTCATATAAATGTTAATTCAGAAAGGCTTCTCGGATTTCTAAAGGGATTCTAAAAGGTCTGAAGCGCTTTTTGTCCACAAAAACCCATTCAGTATTTCCTTCGCAAACAAGGGCATCATCGTCGACACGTGACAGCTGATACCGACGCTCGGAGGTGAAAGTACCGAGGGTTTCGATCCATGTCTTCATTCGGAGTATTTCCCCTTCAAAAGCGGGTTTTTTATAGACAATATTGTGGGATCGGGCGACCCAGGTGCCACCATACGAGAGGCACCGCTCGAAGTCCATATCTACCGACTGAGAGTGGCGCTGGGCGGCGTCCATCATCCATTGGAGGTAAGTGACGTTGTTGACATGACCGTTGAAATCAATGGCCGATGCCGGAACAGTGAAAGTGTAGCTGAAGGGCTCAGACATCTCTCGGGTCAACCAGTTTGCCAGCAATGGCCGATGCGGCGGCGACGGCGGAGTTGGCAAGGTAGATTTCACTCGTACGCGCCCCCATCCGGCCGACGAAGTTCCGGTTGGTGGTGGCGACACATTTTTCTCCGTCTCCGAGGATCCCCATGTAGCCACCCAGACACGCACCGCAGGTAGGGTTGCTCACCACGGCTCCAGCTTCGATGAGGGTCTCGATGATTCCCTCTTTCTGGGCTTGGAGGAAAATCTTCTGTGTCGCGGGGGTGACGATCATCCGGGTGCGGCGGGCGACCCGCTTGCCTTTGACGATCTCGGCGGCGATGCGGAGGTCTTCGAGCCGTCCGTTGGTGCAGCTGCCGATCATCACCTGATCGATGCTCAGATCATCGGCGGCGGCCTCTTCCATGCTCCGGCCGTTGCTTGGCAGAAAAGGGTACGCTACCACTGGTGAGAGGGTCTCCAGATCGATGGTGATCACCTGCGCGTACATCGCATCGGGATCGGAGTGGTAGATCTTGGGTTCTGAGCGCAGTCCGCCGTTGGCTTTGGCACGCTCATCGAGGTACGCTTCGGTGATCGCATCGACCGCGAAAATGCCGTTTTTGGCTCCCGCTTCGATCGCCATGTTGCACATGCTAAAGCGGTCACTCATATCGAGGTGCTCCACCCCCTCACCGGTAAACTCCAGCGCCTTATACAAAGCCCCGTCGACCCCGAGGATACGGATGATCTCGAGGATGATGTCTTTGCCGTAAACGTGTTTACCGGGCTTACCCTTGAGCTCGACTTTGATTGTCTCGGGGACTTTGAACCAGTTGCCCCCGGTGATGATCGCAAAGCTGATATCGGTACTCCCCATGCCAGTTGCAAAGGCACCTAACGCTCCATGCGTACACGTATGGCTGTCGGCTCCGATGATGACATCTCCGGGGATTACAAGCCCTTTTTCTGGAAGCAATGCATGCTCGATCCCCATATCTTTTTCGTCAAAAAAGTATTTCAAGTCATGCTTGTAGGCAAAGTCCCGACTGATGCGGGCCTGGTTGGCACTGGCGATGTCTTTGGCAGGGATGTAGTGATCCATCACGATCGCAAATCCGTCGGGATTGGCCAGCTTTTCAGCGCCGCTCTCCTCAAAGGCACGGATGGAGATAGGGGTGGTGATGTCGTTGCCGATCGTCATATCGATCGGCACACGGACGATCTCCCCGGCATGTACATTACGCCCAGCGTGTTCGGAAAAAATCTTTTCGGTTAGGGTCTGTCCCATGGTAGTATCCTTCGTATTCTGTTGCCGCGATTATAGCGGAAAAGGGGTTATGAAAGCGCGTTACGCGTTACGCGTTGCGTATTACGTATGGAAGGTTCACTCTCCTGCGTAACACATAACGCGTAACGCGTAACACGCTTTCGCACACATAAATTTATGGTATAATCACCCAAAACACACCCCAAGGAGCTTCTTTATGAGTGTCGCACGTCAAGATGAATTTCTCTACACGTATGCTGATTATCTCCAGTGGGAAGGGGACTGGGAATTGATCGACGGGGTTCCCATTGCCATGTCGTCAGTTCCGACAAAGAAACATCAAGGGCTGGCTGCTAAAATTATCCGGGAACTGGATCGACAAATCGATGCATGTCCTCAATGCGAAGTACTTGGAGAGGTCGATTACAAAATCGACGAAGACACCGTCGTCCGACCCGACGTCGTCCTCACCTGTGGTGATGAAGGGGAAGCATACCTCACTAAAGCCCCCGAAATCATCGTCGAGATCATCAGCCCCTCCACCGCCCGCAAAGATGAGCACCACAAATTTGCCCTGTATCAAACCGAAAAAGTGCGCTATTATCTCCTCATCTACCCCGATGATCTGCGAGCCAAACTCTACAAACTCGATGGAAAAACGTACGACAAGCAGGGGGACTTCTCCAAAGAGACGTATCGGTTCGACGAGCTTGCATGCGATGTGAGTCTTGATTTTGAGCAGGTATTTCGACGGTACCGATGAAACTCCACCACCTCAAAGCACTCGCCCAGCGCCTCAAAACGCACCCCTACATCACCCGCGCCCGTCGCGTCGAAGACAACGTCATCGAGCTGGCACTTTCGCGGGAGTTGAGCTATTTTTTTGACATGACCCGGGGACACAGCATGGTCTACACCGCTCCATCCCAGCGGCCGATGCAGGGATACAGCGCCCCCTTTGATACCTTGCTGCATACTCAAGTCTCCGCTGCCCGGATCGTCGATGCATTTGTAGTCAATGACGACCGGGTACTGCGCCTCATCCTCGCCCCCAAAAGCGACTACAAAGACCGCCACATCGCCTTGCAATTTGAATTTACCGGCAAAAACACCAACGCCATTCTTCTGGATAGTGATGAGACCATCATCGAAGCCTTGCGCCACATCGACGCGCAAAGCTCCTTCCGCATCGTCCGCCCCGGAGCCCAATTAGAACCACTCCCCTCACGCAATCTACCCACTACCCACTACCCACTACCCACTGAAAATCTCGAAGAGATTCTCCATGCCAACTACCGAAAACGCCACGCCGAAAAACTCGCCCAATCCCAACGTAACAAACGCACCACTATCCAAAAACAGATCACAAAATTTGACAAACTTCTCGCCAAAATCTCCGATCCGGAGACACTCGAAGCCGAAGCCGAAAAACACCAAAATACCGCCAATATCCTCTTGGCCAATCTCTACAAAATCCAGCCCTACGATACCCAGCTGGAGACCGTAGATTTCGAGGGCAATCCGATCACCATTCCCCTGCCGAAAAATACCCCTGTCAATCGGATGGCCGAGCACTACTTTACCCTCGCCAAACGGGCAAAATCACGCGCCAAAAACGTCCACATCGAAGCGGAAAATCTCACCAGCAAAAAGCGCTTCTATGAAAACATCCTCCACGCGATCGAACACTCTACTGATTTACGTGAACTCGAACTCCTCGTCCCCAAGCGGGGCAAATCGCAACGCAAAAAGGAGAAGATGCGGGAGGGGGAACTGTTTTGGATCGAAGACTATAAGGTAATGGTCGGCCGCAACAGCACCGAAAACCAGCACCTCCTCAAGCTTGCCCGCGCCAACGACCTGTGGATGCACGTACGCGGCATCCCCTCCAGCCACGTCATCATCCGCACCGACAAACAAAACCTCCCCGACTCTGTCATCGAGGCTGCCGCCAAACTCTGTGTCGACTTCTCTCTCAAACACCCTGGCGACTATGACGTCGACTACACCCAGCGCAAATTTGTCAAGATCCAAGAAGGCTCACACGTCGAGTATGATAAGTATCGGACGATCCGGGTACGCAAAGAAGGGGTGGAGATACGGGAATAGATAACCATCACCACGTTATGCTATATTGCTTTTCCGGAAGCGGAGACTTCAGTCCCGCCCAACGTTCAAAGAACATGGCGCCTCTCTTGGTGAGGCTGAAGCCTTCACTTCCAAGAAAACACCCACCCCGGAAGCGGAGACTTCAGTCCCGCCAAAAGGTTACATAACATAGCAATCTCAGGGTGAGGCTGAAGCCTTCACTTCCAGATAAATCGCGTTGCGATTTTGGTGTGCTGCTGCAGACCACGCGACCTGACAATTTCAAATATAACCCACCCATCACACATACCTACCTCCTCATAACCGGCTGAAGTCAACCCTACCAATTGCCTCTTTATGCTATAATACACCCAAAATCTAAACAGGATTCCCCCATGGCAAACTCTTCCGAACACTCCGCCCGCGTCCAAACTGCTGCGATTCTTCTCGCGGCCGTATTGGTCGTGGGATGGCTGGATATCCCTTTTATCACTTGGCTCTTTCTAGGGGTGGCATTTGGGATTGCCTTCAGCGAAGCGATGACTTTGCTCAAAGTCAGTGAGCTCACCCCGTACCTCTTCGGGGCAGCGATCTGGATCGTGGCGGGGTTTTATCCCCAGCCTACCGACCTCGTGACACTGGGGCTGCTGGTGTTTGCTGCGATCCTTGCCTATCAACGACGGCTAGAAGTACGGGCATTTCTGCCGCTGCTCTATCCTGCTCTAGGGATGGTCTATCTCTGGGCACTCTACCGCGAGTACGGGATGATTGCCCTGCTGTGGATGCTCCTCGTCGTTGCCTTAACCGACATCGGTGCCTACTACACTGGCAAAAACTTTGGCAAGACCCCTTTCTCCCCCACCTCCCCCAACAAAACCCTCGAAGGGGTTGTCGGAGGGGTGATTGCCGGGACGATCGCTGGAACGATTCTTGCCTCGGGCTGGATGGAGATCGGCTTTTTTGCTCCACTCTTCATCAGCCTTATTGCTGCTACATTCTCTATCTTTGGCGATCTGTTTGAGAGCTACCTCAAGCGCGAAGCTGGGGTCAAAGACAGCGGAACACTCCTGCCGGGTCATGGGGGCGTACTCGATCGGATCGACGGGTATCTGTTTGCTGCACCGGTGCTGTATATTTTGCTCCATCTGACAGGAAACTGATATGACACCCTCTTCCATCGTTCTCCTCGGATCAACTGGCTCGATCGGGGTCAACACTCTCATCATCGCCGAGCGATACCACCTCCCCATCGAAGCCCTCGTTGCCGGCTCCAACATCGATCTGCTCAACGAACAAATCGCCACCCACCGCCCCCAATACGTCGCCATCGCCCACGAGCGAGACCGTCACCGTGTCCAGCATGAGAATATTTTTGTCGGCGAAGAGGGGATCCTCGAACTCCTTGAGCGTAGCAGCAGCCCCACGGTGGTCAATGCCCTCGTCGGGTATGCCGGGATGCGTCCTACCCTCAAAGCGATTGAGCTGGGTCGCCATGTCGCCCTGGCCAATAAAGAGTCCCTCGTCGTCGCCGGGGAATTCATCGACACTTCCCATATCACCCCTATCGATAGCGAACATTTCGGCCTGTGGTATCTGCTCAATGACCGCCCCATCTCGCGCCTGGTCATCACCGCCAGCGGCGGCGCCTTCCGTGACTGGGAGATCGACACGATGAAAGATGCCACCTTTGCCGATGCCCTCAAACACCCCAACTGGTCGATGGGCAACAAAATCACCATCGACTCGGCTACCATGACCAACAAAATCTTTGAGCTGCTGGAGGCCAAATGGCTCTTTGGCACGGCCAACGTCGATGCGGTGATCGAGAAAAAGTCAATCATCCATGCCCTCATTGAGTTCGTCGACGGCTCCACAACCGCCCATTTTGCCGGAGTCGATATGAAACTTCCTATCGCCTTTGCCCTCTTTGGACGCGTGGAAGAGCCAATCCTCCCTCCCACAGACCTGCTGGGTATCGGCGCCCTTGAGTTTCGCCCCATCGAAGCCGACCGATATCCCATCTGGAACCTCAAAGACGACATCCTCACCCACCCCCACCGGGGCGCCGTCCTCAACGCCGCCAACGAAGTAGCGATCCAAGCCTTTGAGCGGGAAGAGTGCACCTTTTTTGGAATGAGTGATATGGTGCTGGATGCGTATCGAAAATTTGAGGATGTCCATCCGGCTTCAATTGAAGAGATTATGGCGATTGACGGTGAGGTCAGGAAGTATGTGGAGATTAGGAATTAGGAATGAGGGATTAGGAATTGATGGTATGGTTTTTTTGTGTCGCGTAGGGTGTGCAATAGCACACCAAAATCTATCCTTCATCTTCAAATCGTCCACCAATAAAATGGGACTGAAGTCCCAGCCCCCTTTTAATAAAAGCATTGCGCAGCAATGCCTGCTAAAACTATTCACTATTCACTATTCACTATTCACTCAAGATGAGGATTTTCAATGAAAATCCTCATCCTCCACGGCTGGGGCGGCAGCGACTATCCCCATTGGCAGGCACATCTGGCGATGGAAGCAGCCAAGCGCTACGGCACAGTGAGTTTCCCCCTGATCCAACACCCTCATTTCCCGAGCCTGGGTCGCTGGCGGCGGGAGGTGCTGGGACATTTGACCGATTTCCGTCCCGATACCGTCGTGTGCCACTCGCTGGCCAATACCCTCTGGCTCCACCTTGCTGCCGGAGAACTTGAACCGGTCAAACGACTCTACATGGTCGCACCTCCGAGCCTGAACACTGTTATCGAAGGGCTGGATGACTTTTATCCCACGCCGCTTCCCGAGCATTTGTACGCCCAAGAAACTCACCTCATCGTCTCAGACAATGACCCCCACATTACACTCCCCGAAGCCACCGAACTGGCCAAACATTTCGACGCACCCCTGACGATCCTCGAAGATGCCGGACACATCAATACCGCGAGCGGGTATGGGAAATGGGAGTGGATTGAAAACAAGATTTTAGGAGATAAAAGGCATGTCTAATTTTTCATTTTTCATTTTTCATTTTTCATCCAAAATACATCTACCAACACATCAACATTGTGAGACTGAAGTCCCAGCCCCTTTTACAATAAAGGCATTGCGTAGCAATGCAAACCAAAACTATTCACTATTCACTATTCACTATTCACTGAATCATCGAGGAGAACCTCGATGATTCTCTCCATCGAATCCAGCTGCGACGACAGCGCTTTGGCTATCACTCGCATCGCCGACCACACCCTCCTCCACCACACCAAGATCACACAGGAGGCCGAACATGCCCACTACGGCGGGGTTGTCCCTGAGCTGGCCAGCCGCCTCCATGCCACGGCACTCCCCCGTCTCCTCGAGGGCGCCAAACCGTGGCTGGGTCAACTCAAGGCGGTCGCCATCACCACCCAACCCGGTCTGGCAGTCACCCTCAACGAAGGGCTCATGATGGCCAAGACGATTGCCGTCATAAACCGCCTCCCCCTCATTCCGGTACACCACCTTAAGGGGCATATTTACTCTCTTTTTATCGACAAACCCACCCGCTTGCCATTGTTGGTCATCCTCATTTCCGGAGGGCATACGATGGTGCTACGAGTTCAGGCGATCGACGATATGGAGATTTTGGCGACCAGCATGGATGACAGCGTAGGGGAGAGCTTTGATAAGACCGCCAAGATGATGGGGCTGGGCTATCCCGGTGGGCCGATCATCGAGAAACTGGCTCGCGAAGGGGATGAAGATCGCTTCGACCTTCCGATTCCGTTGCGCAATTCTCCGCTGATTGCTTTCTCGCTCTCCGGGCTCAAAAACGCCGTGCGGCTGACGATCGAGAAACTCGGAGGTGCCGAAAACATGACACACCAAGATCAATGCGACCTTGCCGCCTCGTTTCAAAAGGCCGTCCGAGGCCATCTCCTCCAAAAAACCCGCAAACTCTTCACCACTGAAACCATCCCCGATGTTGCCCTCGTTGGAGGAGCCAGCGCCAATCTCTACCTCCGTGAAGCCATCAATAGCCTCTGTCAGCAGTTTGGCAAAACCCTCCACGTCGCCCCGCTGGAGTACTGCGCTGACAACGCCGCCATGATCGGTCGCTACGGGATCGATGCCTACCATGCCGGACGCTTCGAGGACCCCTACGATGTCACCATTACCCCCAACCGAAAGTTGCAACAAGGGGGGAGATTATAGGGGCTGGGGCTTCAGCCCCACCAAACGTGACTGAATTCGCATCCCCGGATAAAAGCGTTGCCAAGTAACACCTACTGAAACTCCTAATTCCTCATCCCTAATCCCTCATTCAAGCCCACTTAGCCCGCAAAAAGCCATTTTTCGCTAAAATAGCTACCAAAATACGGAGAGCATCTCTTTTCTTCACATACGGAGCAAACACATGGCTGAATACGGCGCTGGCAACATCAAAGTTCTCAAAGGTCTCGAAGCGGTACGTAAACGCCCGGGGATGTACATCGGAGACACCTCGGTCAAAGGACTTCACCACCTCGTCTACGAAGTAGTGGACAACTCCATCGACGAAGCGATGGCTGGCTACTGCGACACCATCAAAGTCACCCTTACCAAAGAGGGCTCAGCGATTGTCGAAGACAACGGTCGAGGTATCCCCGTCGCCGAGCACCCAACTGAAAAAATCTCGGCTGCGACCGTCGTCCTGACCGTCCTGCACGCCGGAGGAAAATTCGATAAAGACACCTACAAAGTCTCTGGCGGACTTCACGGCGTCGGGGTCTCCGTCGTCAATGCCCTCTCGTCTCGGCTCAACCTCACCATTATGCGCGACAAGGCGATTTACGAGCAGTCGTTTGAACAGGGGATCCCTGTCGCACCCCTCGAGATCACTGGGAAAAGTCGCAAAAGGGGGACACGGATCGAGTTTTGGCCCGATCCTGAGATCTTCAAGGAAGGCGTCGTCTTCCAAAAAGAGATCCTCACCAAACGTTTCAAAGAATTGGCGTATCTTAACCCCAGGATCAAGATTGAATTCTATGATGAGCGTGACGATACCAAAGAGACCTTCCATTTCGAAGGGGGACTCAAGCAGTTTGTTGAAGATTTGAATACCCGGGAGCCGCTCAGTGAAGCTC
>JALVWV010000165.1 GCA_027023145.1 Campylobacteraceae bacterium
CATAGTACGTTGCATGCGTCGGGCACACTTCCTGACACGGGGCATTTTCGCAGTGCTGACACTGGCTGGGGACGAAAGTACTGGAGACGATGTCGAGGTTGGGCCATTGCCCTTCGACCTCTTTGACTCCGACCCAGATCCGGTGTTTATCCGCACCAAGAAGGACACCGTTCTCCTCTTTACACGCAACTTCACACGCCTTGCAGTTGATACAGTTTTTGTAGTCTAATGCCATTCCATATCGTGCCATTACACTCTCCTTATCTCGACGTTGGTGCTGTGCATGACTGCTGCACCAAATGCCGGTTCGATATCGTCTTTGATGAGTACGGCATCGTTGGCGCCGTTGCCGTATGCCAGCTCCATCCCTTGGCTCTCACTGCCAAAACCGTGGAGCATGAAGGTTTGGTTGGGAGCAATTTTTTCGGTGGGGTATGCCTGGAGCTGCACTTTGCCGACTTCGCTTTTGACTTCGACCATATCCCCAAATTTGATACCCATCTCTTCGGCTTTGCGCTTATTAATCCAGACAAAGTTGGTGGGAATCAGGTCACGCAGCATGGCGTTATTGGTCGTGCCGCTCTGGGTAAACTGCGCATGGCGGCCGGTGATGAGGCGGAATTTGCCTTCAGGCACCGAGAATTTCCACTCGTCATGCCAGGTGGGCATCGCATCGATCCCGCCGGTAGCGAGGTGATCGTATTTGCAGATGACCCGGAGCTTGTCTCCCTGGGTCGAATAAAAACGTTTTGACTTGGGATAGTATTGGAAGTCGTTGGGGCTGAGCTGCTTGTGGTACTCCTCCATGTGAGGGTAGTACACCCCTTTTTCGTTGAGCGTTTCCCACGCTTTTTCGCCAAACATTTTTTCCACGGCTTCTTTGTTCTTCTCGTGTACCGGTTTTTCCCAAGCATCGGCAAGATCATAGCCGTCTTCTTTGAAGACTTTCTCTTCGCCGCGCTGTTTGATCTGCTCTTGGAGGTCTTTGTCGTACTTTTTACTGATCTCAAAGAGGGGTCTGGCCAGCTTCTCAGCCAACTCTTTATAGATCACTTCGGGCTCTTTGGTCTCAAAGAGCGGCTTGATCGCTGCACGACGCTGGACGATGGAAGGCTCGAGAAAACCGTAGGCCTTAACCGGCGATGTCCGCTCAAGATAACTGGCCTCCGGGAGGATCACATCGGCATACATTGCCGTATCGCTCGGCAGAATATCGATCATGACGTTCAGATCCATTTTCATCAGCAATTCACGGGTTTTAGCGCTGTTAGGCACGCTCATCATGGGGTTGTGCTTGCGCATCATCATCACCCGTACCGGATAGGGATTTTTTCCCTCAAGAATCATATTGCGGAAGACAATCCATGAACCCGATTTGATCGTCGGGAAAGCAATCCCGTCAGTGTCAAATCGGGGTTGTGCCTGATCGTAGATCGGAGCATTGACAAACTCAGGGGGACACATAATGGGGTTACCGTAGATGTAGCCGCCTTTTTTGTCGAGGTTGCCGCTGAGTGCCTGGAAGATCGCCATCGCACGGCGAAGTTGATAGTCGTTGGGAGAGAAGATACTCCGGCGACCCGGATAAAGGATGGGCGCTTCCGCCTCCATAAATTCCCGTGCCATCGCGTAAATCTCTTTGGCAGGGATGCCGCAGATCGGTTCAGCCCACTCCGGAGTATATTTGTGAGCGAGGATGTGCTGCTTGTACTCCTGATACCCAACACCATGCTTCTTCATGTATGCTTCGTTTTGAAGGTTTTCATTGAAGACGACATACGTCATGGCGAGGATGTACGCCAGATCCGTTCCGGGATTGACCGGGAGCCATTTGTCAGACTTGGCAGCGGTGTTGGTGAAACGGGGGTCGATGCAGATCGTCTTCATCCCGCGCCCTTTGGTCTGCTTGAAAATATCCTGCGTATCGGGTGTAATGATCGCCTCGGCGCGGTTGGCTCCGGCGATGATCATGTAGTCCGCGTGCTCAGGATCGATTTCCGGATAGACACCGATCGTTGCGAAAAAACCTCCACCGGCCGTCTCGAGACAGATACTCACCTCATCGACGTAGTTGGGGGTTCCGAGCTTCTTGCCGACGAGATCTTCGAAGCCCTCCTTGGAGAGCCCTTCGCCGTTGCAGTAGCCGATGGTGGAGCGGTTGTCCTTCTCCTCATCGAGGATCTGAGCAAGTCCTTTGAAGTCTTTGGTGCCATTAAGGATCGCTTCGTAGGCTTCCTCCCAGGTTACCCGTTTAAATTTCCCTTCGCCCCGCTTACCGATGCGGATCATTGGATACTTGAGCCGATCGGGATCGTACGTGGTCTGGATCCCGGCGTTTCCACGCGCACACAGCATGTTGCGTGATTTGGGGAAATAGGGGTTGGGGTTGAGTTTGGTGACTTTTCCCTCCTCGACCCGGGCAAAGCCGGCACATTTGTTGACACAGATTCCACACAGGAACGGAACTTCTTCCGCTTCACCGGTGCTGGTTTTGGTCGTGACACTCTCACGCAGGGCAGATTCGCCACCCTCTTCTGCCGAGAGGAGACTCGACCCGACCGCACCGCCGACCACGGTCATCGCCACCGTACCCTGCAGGAACTTTCGTCTGGAG
>JALVWV010000166.1 GCA_027023145.1 Campylobacteraceae bacterium
AGCTAATATCGGGGATGGTTTCGCAGTCAAAGACGCAGATCATTTTAGCTGGCCTTTTTCAGAGAAAAACTCCCGTCAATGGGCAGTTCGAGGTTAGCATGTTCTGTTTTGAAGTGCAGCACCTCAATGGCTACAATGTCATTTTGCCGGTTGTAATCGACGATAACATCTTTTTCTACCTCTTCACTCTCATACGGTTTCTCATCGGAGAGGACAAAGTACACACTGTCAGTTGTTTCATCGTATCGGATATTCATTTGCATCCCTTTTTACGCATATTTCTATCGAAATAGGTCGTGATAAGTTTGTGACTCGTTGGATTAAAAACCACTTTCAGACATCGACCTTCCGCCTCAGCAATAGGCGAAAAGTAGTGAGTTTCCTCCTCAGATATTTTTCGTATTGCCGTTGGATGGTTCAGGGTTGTGATGACCCAATCGTATTTGATACCACGATATTCAAGCATCTCCTGAGCGTGTTGCGAAAGTATCACTTCGATCTGAAATCCTTTGGTTTCCAAACTGACTTAATTGTATCTAAAAGGAGCAAAATGTGCAAGGTCAGTCCGCCGGCATATAGTTCTTCTCACGCTTGGCCTTCTCAGCAGCCTGCTTTTTCTTCTCTTCCATCATAACCGCATCTCGGAGTTCTTCTTCGCCGTCGAAACGTGCTCCGTCGAGAAATTTGGCTTGATCGTCAAACTGCCCGGTTCGTATCCCCCAGATCAAGGCAAGAAGTCCGAGGGCACCGAGGAAGGTGGAGACGCCAATCATGAGGGCGATGATGGATGAGCTCATACGGCACCGCCGTATGAGCTCAGTGGGTAGTGGGTAGTGGGTAGTGGGTAGAAATGATAATGTAAGGTGCGCAATTGCGCACCATGTGCGGTTAGATAATTGTGATAAAACATATTAGACTCCTTGAAGAGTATTTTAGCAAAATTACCCAAACGTAACACGTAACACGCATTATCGTATTTTAATCCGCATCGAATTACCGACCACAAAGAGAGAACTCAGGCTCATGGAGAGTGCTGCGACGAGGGGGTTGACGTATCCGGCAACGGCCAGCGGAACGGCGATGAGGTTGTAGAGGATGGAGGAGCCTAGATTCTCCTTGACGGCGCGGAAGGTGCGGCGGCTGAGAGTGTAGGCATCGGCCAGAGCCTGGGGGCGGTCTTCGAGGAGGACAATATCGCTGACGTCGATGGCGATATCGGCTCCGCTTCCCATGGCGATGGCGATGTCGCTTTTGGCCAGGGCAATCGCGTCGTTGATCCCGTCTCCGGCCATGACGACGATATGCCCCTCGTCATGGTAACGGTCGATGAGGGCGGCTTTATCTGTCGGCAGCAGGGCGGCGTGGTACTCGTCGATGCCCACTTCCCCGGCGATGCGGCGGGCGGTGGCTTCGTGGTCGCCGGTGAGCATCACGACACGGACACCGATTTTGCGGATCGCCTTGACGGCATCGGCGGCTCCCTCTTTGAGGCGGTCGCGCAGTTCGAAGCGGGCGACGAGTGTGTCTCCGATGGCGAAGAAATAGAGGGTGTGTTCCCCCTCGGTTTCACATGAAATACCGTGCATGGCCATCAGAGCAGCGTTGCCTCCGATGAGCGGAGTGCCTTGATGTTGGGCGGTGACCCCTTTGGCTTCGAGGCTCTGGATCATTTGGAGGGTGGGGGCGGAGAGATTGTTGTAATGCTCATGCAGGTAGCGTTCGATCCCCTGTGAGACGGGGTGGTTGGAGCTCTGCACAAGGGCAAGGAGGAGGGTGGGATCGAACCCCTCGTAGGTGTCGATCTTGATGACGCTGGGTTTGCCTTCGGTGAGGGTGCCGGTTTTATCCAATGCCAGCAGGTCGCTTTTGGCCATGGTCTCCAGCAGGCTGGCTTCTTTGAAGAGCAGTCCCCGTTTGGCGGCGATGGAGATACCGATCAGAGTTGCCATGGGGGTGGCCAGACCCAGCGCACAGGGGCAGGCGATGACGATGACGGAGATCCCCACGATCAGAGCACGCTCAAACTCCCCGCCCACGTACCACCATCCGGCAAAGGTAAGCAACGCAATCGAGAGGATCGCCAGCGAAAACCACCCAGAGATCTGGTTGGCAAGTTGCTCGATGCGAGGCTTTTTGGTCACCGCATCGCTGAGCATCTCGGTGATGGCGTGCAGAAGCGATTCGTTGGCGTGCTTGGTCGCCCGATAACGCACCACAGAATCGAGGCAGATGGTACCGCTGAGGATATCGTCCCCCTCACCGTGGAGGATCGGTTCGCTCTCTCCGGTCAGGCTGCTCTCGTCAAACAGCGCCGATCTGCTCTCGATCGTCCCGTCAATGGCGACTTTTTCACCGGGTTTGAGCTCCAGCAGGTCGCCGGGGACGATGTTTTCGATCGCGATGAGGGCTTTTTCGCCCTCTTTGATGACGGTCGCTTCGGTGGGCATGGTGCCGATGATCCGATCGAGGGTATCGGCAGCACGTTTCTTGCTCAGCACTTCAAGGTACTTGCCTACGAGGACAAAAGTAATGATCATCGTGGTTGAATCAAAATAGACTTCCCCCCGGAGGGTGATCATGGCATAGATTGAATAGATATAAGAG
>JALVWV010000167.1 GCA_027023145.1 Campylobacteraceae bacterium
TAGAGGTAGTCCCTCCATGCCTCTGCTGTCCAGGCAAGCAGCCGTTTAGACATCGACCAGCTCGTGGTGTTCTGTTTTGCCTGCCCGGTATTGCGCGATCGATTTCTCCAGATGCGCTACATTGGCAGGGGATTTGAGCAGATGCAGGGTCTCCTGCATCGCATTGAAATAGTCCAGCGACATCACCACAGCGTCTTCGGCGTCACGTCTGCTGATGATCGTGTAGTCCGCATCGTTGGCTACCGTATCGAGTATGGATTTGAAGTTATTGCGTGCTTCGGTGTAATTGACTACGGTCATACTTTCCTCCTTATATGTTCAACTTATTGTACAAGTATAGCGTTATTTTTGTTTTTTGTAAAGTTCGTTATGCTGTAAATATTCAACATAAACTCAGAAACATTCATATACCATACGGGGTATACTATACAGGAGAAAAACATGGCCTACAGTTGCGATGTCGAACGGAAAAAATTGCAAAACCGAATCAGCCGGATTGCGGGGCAGGTGAATGGGCTCAAGAAACGGTTTCATGATGAGGGGTTTGATCTTGAGGAGGACCCTTATGAGATCGTTCGGCAGCTGACGGCGATCAAAGGGGCGGTCAATGGGATGGTCACCTCCTATGTCGAGCACTATGCCAAGGGGCATTTGATCGATCGGATACAGAACAGCTCCCGAGCCGAATCGGAGGTACAGATCGACCATCTGCTGGAAATCATCAAAGTTTTTGGGAAATAGAGTCTTCTGAATATTGCGGTTTCACTCAATAGCTCTGGCAGTCGCGAACACCGTTGGTGCCCCTTCGACGTTGGGCGCTCCTTTGTCGCCATTGAGTGAAACCTCTGTTTGAAATAATAAATACCTAAACAAGGATACAACTATGAGTGAACATCACCACCATCACGACGCCAGCGGCACCAACCTCTTCTGGGCAATCGTCCTCAACATCATCATCACCGTTGCCCAGATCGTCGGCGGGATCATCTCGGGATCGCTGGCGCTTCTGAGCGATGCGATGCACAATTTCAGCGATGTGGCGGCACTGCTGATCGCGTGGGTCGCCAATCATCTGGCCAAACGCCCGGGCAACATGGAGCGCACCTTTGGGTACAAGCGGGCGGAGATCCTCGCAGCGCTCTTCAACGCCTCCGTCCTCATCGGCATCGCGATCTTCCTCATCATCGAAGCGGTGCACAAGTGGTTGCATCCTGAGCCGATCGAGTCGTTGTGGGTGATCGGGCTTGGAGCGTTGAGTATTCTGCTCAATACCCTCAGTGTTCTGCTGGTCAAGGATGATGCCCACGGAAACATGAATATCCGGGCGGCGTACCTTCATTTGCTGACCGATGTGATGACCAGTGTGGCGGTTGTCATAGGGGGAGTGGTAATGCACTACTGGGGGATCGTGTGGATCGATCCGCTTATTTCGGTATTGATCGCTCTCTATCTGATCCGATCGTCGTGGGGGATGGTGCGGGAGAGTACAGCGATCCTGATGCAGTTTGCTCCGGAGGGGTTCGACACGGAAGCTCTCATCGATACCATCACCTCCGAGCCCGAGATCGTCAATGTTCACCACCTCCATCTCTGGAGGCTCGATGACCATCGTATCCATCTTGAGGCGCATCTGGACTTCGCCGAGGATCTTCCCCTCTCAGGCTCCAATCGTCTCATCGACCGCCTCGAGCACCGCCTGCATGACGACTTCGGGATCGAGCATGCGACGTTTCAGTGTGAGTACGGGCGGGAGGATGATAAGCAGATCATTCGATAATTGTCTCACTCAGGAGCAGGGACTTCAGTCCCATCCTGTGTTCAAAGAACATGGTACCTTGTGGGTGAGGCTGAAGCCTTCACTTCCGGATACACCGCACGCGATGTTTGTTGGACTAAAGTCCAAGCCCCGAAGGAGCAGCAAACCAGAAGGGGATGGGACTTCAGTCCCACAGAATGGATGGAAAACTATCCACATCACAGTGATACGCTTGCGCGTTTGTTGGACTAAAGTCCAAGCCCCGAAGGAGCAGCAAACCAGAAGGGGATGGGACTTCAGTCCCACAGAATGGATGGAAAACTATCCACATCACAGTGATACGCTTGCGCGTTTGTTGGACTAAAGTCCAAGCCCCGAAGGAAAGTGGGCAACTACCAAAGTGTCCAAAACATTTCGTCTATTGTGCGCGCCTCCTCCAGTGAAATGGCTTCAAACCGTACCGTTGTCCCCGGTCGTGCCTGTGCCAGTTTCCAGGCATCCGGGGGGATAACGGCACCGAGCTTGGGGTAGCCGCCGATGGTCTGGCGTTCGCCCAGCAGGACGATGGGCTGACCGCCTCGGGGGAGCTGGATGGCGCCGTAGGTGATGGGCTCGGAGAGGATTTCGTGGGTATGCGCCAGTGGTGCTCCTTCGAGGCGGCAGCCCATCCGGTCGGTGGCGTTGGTAACTTTCCATGGGGTGTTTGTAAACTGTGTTTCTATGTCTTGACCTAGCATCTCAGCCTGTGCGCCCCGGATGTAGCGGAGGGTGATCTCCGGATCATACGTGGGGATCAGCCGGGGTGGAAGCGTACGGGGGAGGGGAAGTGGATCGGCCGTAGAACAGCGGAGATGATCTCCCTCCTTGATCACGTGGCCGAGATGGTCGCGGAGGCTGATGGAGGTGCTGCCGAGGTATTGGGGGGCGTCAAATCCTCCGATTACGGATAGATAGATACGCAGCCCCTGTGTGATCATCCCGATCTCGATCGTATCATCCGGTATGATGGTGTAGGTATGCCAGAGAGGTTTGCGGCGGCCGTTGATCTTGATGATGGCGGTGCCGCCGGTGAGGGCTATGGTGGTGTCGGTCGTTGCCCGGAGGGTGAGGCCGCCCATGTTGACCTCAATGAGCGTGGCTCGGGGTGGGTTGTCCAGCAGCCGGTTGGCCTGTCGGGCGGCGTAACGGTCGGCCGGGCCGCTTTGGGTAATCCCGATATCCCCGTAGCCGAACCGCCCCTCATCGACGTAGAGGCTCAGCATCCCGCTGCGCAGTACCTCAAACCCGCTCACAACTCACCTCCAAGCTCAAGAAACCGCTCTCGGCCGATCGGCTCGAATGTTACCTGATCGCCGGGGTGCAGGAGCGAAAACCCCTCGAGTGAGGGGTCAAAAAGTTCCAGTGGTGTACGCCCGAGGATGTTCCAGCCGCCGGGGGAGACCATGGGGTAGATGGCGCACTGGGTGTTGGCGATGGCGACGGAGCGGGCAGGGATATCGGCACGCGGTGTGGCCAGACGGGGGGTGGCGATGCGGTCATCCACCTCCCCCATGTAGCCAAAACCAGGCATGAATCCGATCATATAGACCCGGTACGTCCGGCTGCTGTGCAGCGCGATTACCTCCGCGATGCTCAGGTCGTGTGCGTCAGCAACCTGTTCGAGATCCCATCCCACCTCGGTGCCATAGTAAACCGGGATGGTGAGGGTGCGGGGAGCAGGAGCGGGTTCGCGGTCGATACGGGCTTCGTACTCCTGTACGATGGATACGACCGCCTCATGAGTGTAGCGCCGGGGATCAAACTGGATGTAGAGGGTGGTGTAGGCGGGGATGATCTCGATCAGTCCGGGGATGTCGGCCGATTTGAGTGCGCGATAAAGAGCAAGGATATGATCCGAGACATCCGGATCGATCGCCTCACCGAAACGGAGCAGGAGGGCATCAACCGCCGCAATCTCAGAGCGCATCACGCAGCGCCTCGATGACGGCAATCGCCTCGGGATTGTCCCCGTGGACACAGAGCGAATCTCCCCGCAGCTTCAGCGGTGTCCCGTCGTACGCTTCGAGGAAACCCGTATCGAGATAGTGCCGAATACGCTCTACAATTTGTCCCGGATCGTGGAGGAGGGCATGGGGCTTGGTGCGGGGGACGAGGTGCCCTTGGGGTGTGTAGTTGCGATCGGCGAAGAGTTCGTAACGCAGTGGGGTACCGTAACGGGCAGCGATGCTTTCATGAACTTCGTTACGGGGACTGGAGAGGATCATGAGCTCGAGGTGGGGATCGATCTGTGAGACGGTTCGTGCGATGGTATCAAAAATCGATTCATCCCGCATCATGTCGTTGTAGAGGGCTCCGTGGGGCTTGACATAGCCAAGTTTCAGACCGTGGGTATGGGCGATGACCTCGAGGCGTCCGATCTGCTCTCGAAGTGTTTGGGCAAGCGCTTCAGGACTCAACGGGATCGAGACCCGCCCGAAGTTTTCCGGATCGGGATAGCCCGGATGGGCGCCGATCTCGACGCCGTGCTCTTTGGTCAGGCGGACATTCTCTTCCATGGTCTCTACGGAACCGGCATGCCCCCCGCAGGCGATATTGGCTTGGTCGATGAGGGGGTAGATGGCGGCATCGTTGCCGACCCCTTCACCGAGGTCGCAGTTGAGACGGAGAGGAGAATGGCTCATGTTTTTATCGTGTCTTTTGATGATTTACTCTTTGCCAAGATATTTTTTGAGTTCAACAATCGAGATGTTGAGTTCTTTGGCCACATCTTCAACGGAGAGTTTGAATTTTTTGATCATAGTAGAGGCTGCCTGCATGGCACCCTGAGAAACCCCCCGTTCTATCCCCCGCTGCATACCCTTTTGCATGCCTCTCTCTATCCCAATCTCATAACTGGGCAAATCTTCATATTTGATTTCACGCAACATATCTTCGACCTCCTTCAGTTTTTTTGTTAAATCTCTGTTGGTAGACAACGTTTCAAGGATAAGCATATATTTCCCAAGCCTGTACTCATCATTCCGGGTAAGTTCCTCCAGTCTTCTCGTGATGAAGAGGAGCATATCAAGTTCATCTCTTCCTTTGAAATCGCACAGTACGGATAACACCAGAGCATCAGGGGTGTCCATCTCAATAAACTTATCACAGTCAATGGTGTGCATATCAACGATCGTATAATGATAGTTGATATGTTTCTCAATTATACCATCTTTCATCGTGAGTTTGGGTTTGCCGATGTAGATAAGGTACTGATGAATCGGCAAGGTATCAAATCTCATCGCAATATCGGTGTAATATCGGAGCATCCTTTTGGGCATGGTGCGATCATTATTGTTCTGGATCTCAATGTGCAAGATAGATTCCGTACCGTTTATTTTGCATTGTACGACAATATCGGCTTCTCTTTTTTCTATCCGTTGGAGTTCTTTGTCAACAAATCTAATATCGCTGACCTCAAGTTCGAGGATATGCCTAGCTATATCCTCAGTGATAGTTTTAATGGTATCTTTAATGGTAATATCTTTTTGCATGTGAGAATTATACCATATCGTTATTTCCCGATCATATGTTGCGGCAGGTAGGTGGCAATCTCCGGAAACGCAGTCACCACGACGACGATGAAGATCATGATCAGAAAAAACGGAAAGGTGGCTTTGAGGATGTAGCTGATCTCTTCGCCGGAGATGCTCTGGATCACAAAGAGTGAGAAGCCCACCGGTGGGGTGATCTGGCTGAGCTCGACCATGAAGACGAGGAAGATCCCGAACCACAGCGGATCAAACCCGGCCATGATCACAATCGGCAGGACGATCGGCAGGGTCATCACCACGATGGAGATCCCATCAAGAATCATCCCCAGAAAGATATACATGATCCCGATCACGAGGATCAACACATACGGGGAGAGTCCCAGCCCGGCGATGTACTCACTGATAGCGCGGGCGATCCCGAGAAAGCCGACTACCTGCGCGAGAAAGCTGGCACCGGCGATGATGAAGCTGATCATGACGGTGGTTTTGACCGCATTGAGGAGAGAATCCCGGAAAATCTGCCAGCTGAAACTGCGGAAATAGATCGCGAGGATGATCGCGCCGAGCACGCCGAGTGCGGCGGCTTCGGTGGGGGTCGCAAATCCGCCGTAGATGCTCCCGAGTACCAGCGTGATGAGGGAGAAGATGGGGATGAGCTCTTTGATCGAGTAGATCTTCTCTTTGAAGCTGAAGTGCTCCTGCGTGCGGGGCACGACATCACGGTTGACGGTCGAGACAAACATGATGTAGAGTGAATAGGCAGTCCCCAGCAGCAGTCCGGGGAAGATCCCGGCGATGAAGAGCTTGCCGATCGAGACATCAGAGAGGACGCCGTAGATGATCATGATGAGGCTTGGGGGGATGAGAAATCCCAGCGTCCCGCTCCCGGCCAGAGATCCCAAAGCTAACTTTTTGCTGTAGCCCCGTTTTTTGAGCTCACTGAGGGTGATTTTGCCCACGGTGGCAGTGGTGGCAGCTGAGGAGCCCGACACGGCGGCAAAGAGCGAACACGCGGCGACATTGACATGGAGCAGACGGCCGGGGACGCGGGTGAGCCACGGCATGAGGCCGTTGAGGAGGCGGGTGGAGATGGAGGAGTGGTAGAGGATCTCCCCCATGAGGATAAACATCGGGAGGGCGGCGAGTGACCAGGAGTTGAGTGAGTCGTAGAGGGAGCCTGCGAGCAGGTCACCGGCCTTCTGAAAGAGGCTGATGGTGGGCGGCAGGTGGTGCTCGTAGAGCATCATCCCGGCCATCCCGGTGAGCATAAGGGAGACTCCGATCCAAATGGAGCTCATCAAAAACAGGAACATGATCCCCGTCAGTACCACGGAGAGGATCAACGGATCACTGATCATGGAAGATCCTTTTGAGTACAAATACCAACACGGAGAGGGCGAAGATCGCCAGCCCGATGACGATGGGGATTTGTGTCAGATACAGCGGCGTCTCGGAGACCCCCTCGGAGAGCATCTCCATCTCTTTGGATTCGAGCATGAAGCGGGTACTGTAAACCAAAGCGAAGAGCAGGATCGCCAGGGTCATAAGCCCGGCGAAGATATCTACCCATCGGTTTGCCTTACGTCCCAAGCGCGAGGTGACGATGGAGATACGGATGTGTCCCCCCTCGTCAAATGTATAGGCCAGCCCGAAAAAGACCGCCGCGAGGTAAAAGTACCCGCTGTACTCATCGGCCAGCATCGTCGAGTAGTCAAAAAACGACCGCCCGATGATTTCGGTCATGATGAGCACCACGAGCATCACGAAGAGCGTTGCCGAGAGGTACGCCCCCCATCGTGAGAGGGCGCGGCTGAGTCTTTCGAAGCGGGCGAGCATCTTATTTCTTATAGGCGGCGAAGATTTTCTTGATGTCGTCACCGGCATCTTTGAGGTACTCGTCGAGCATCTTTTTACCTACCTCAGCCAGCTGCTTCTGGAGCTCGGGGCTCGCTTCGGCAATCTTCATCCCGTGGTCGGCCAGGGTCTTGAGGGCGATGGCGTCCTCTTTTTTGCTCACTTCCCACTGAGCCGCTTCGGTCTCTTTGGCGGCTTTGAGCATGGCAGCTTGCTGCTCTTTGGAGAGGGCGTTCCAATAGTCGAGGTTGATGGTGACCGCCTGGAGAGGATAGGCGTAGTTGATCTTGGTGAAGTGGCTCAGCACTTCCCAGAGCTTGCCGTCCTTGCCTGAAGCGGACGACGTGACGACGCCGTTGACCATCCCGGTCTGAAGCGCAGAATAGACTTCACCCCACGGCAGTGCCACGGCGTTGCCCCCGGCCATCTTGACAAACGTCGCGGAGTTTTTGTCGTAGGTGCGGGCTTTGACGTCTTTGAAGTCGGCAGTGGAGTTGATGGCGTGCTTGGTGTAGATGCCGCTTGGAGGCCAGCTGACGGCATAGAGCATCTTCTGGTTCCACTTTTTGGCGACCGCATCATACGCGGGCTTGGAGAGCTGATAGAGCTTGAACGCATCGTCATAGCTGTTGGCGACAAACGGCAGTGCCGAGATCCCGAAGACTTTGCCCCCACCGGCGGTGAAGGGGATGAACATATCGGTCATGGGCGCGGTGCCGTCCTTGACCGCTTTGAGCGGGTTGCCCTTGACGAGGGAGCTGCCGGCATGGACGGTGATCTTGACCGTACCGTTGGAGTACTTGTCCACCAGCTTGGCGAAGTTCTCCGCCCCTTTGGTGTGGAAGTTATTCGCACCATACTTGGCATTGAGGTCAAGCTTGGTCACCCCACCGGCGAACAGCGTAGCAGTAGCGATCGAGGCTACGAGAAGTTGTTTCATCATGGTTTCTCCTTTTGTGAAATGATGTGGGGGTATTATGGCATGGGGTGGTGAGGTTTTGGTGAGGAGGGTGGTTTTTGGTGGATGGTGGATGGAACAAGTGAAGTTTCATTTCGGTTTAGATTGCGTTTTATACTTTCTTTTATCTGGTTTCCAGAAAAGAAAATTGTTTGTTTTTTCATAATATTGCCTCAGAGATGCTTCCTTAAAAACTTTCTTTATATCTTCATCCGAACTTACATCCGAAAATTCAAGAACATATGTTTTTAAAATGACATCGCCATAATGTTTTTCATTATTTTTTTTAAAATATTTCAGAGGATCATTAACATTGTCTAATCTATAGATATGAATATCATGATCCATGGCAAATGTTTTAATTCTCCAGCTTTCATCTTTGCCGATCCACCATTGCAAGGTGTCAGGAATACCTCTCGCAGGTTTCTCCATATTTTTTAAATAACTACTTTCAACGTTCAAGATGCTAAGTAGCAACGTCCCTTGTTGAAGATGAGTTTTGTTAGTTCTCTTAACAACATTGCCATTTTTTTTTGAGCATCCCATAAGCAACAAAATTAGTGTTGATAACCATAGAGTCTTCATTTTAACTCCGAACTATTAATTCAAGAAATATTATAGCGCTTTTTACCCACAATTCCAACATGTACTTTTTAGGAGCAGGGGCTTTAGCCCCGTTAAAATGGTACCATTTTATGGAGGCTTGTTATACTGGACTGAAATCCCTACTCCTTTATTGCCGAGTTCTTTCACAGTCTCGGGAGATATGGAACCAGTGAGAGGAAATTGGTACGGGGTGGCATGTTTCAACACCATTTATAATTTATGCTATAATTCATGCAAATATCCCAAGGAGGATTCCATGCAGCACATCAGCAGTATCGAAGTTCCTATGACTCAGGAGTTGCAGGAGTTTTTTGTGTACCGTTACCGGAATCAGCCCGGAAAGCTGGTCGATGAGTTTGTAAAATATCTCAACACTCAAAAAGAGGCACATGAGATCAACAAAGCTCTTGGTGAGGTTAAAGCAGGCAAAACAAACGACATAAGCAAGCTTCTCAATGCACTTTAGAACGACTGAGCTTTTTGATAAACAGATCAAGAAGCTTAGGAAAAAGAACAAAAATATCAAGCACGACCTCGATACGTTTTTTTCAAATTTTGAAACACTTCATACGCAATCAACAACCATCAAAAAGAATCTCTTCAAAGTACGAATCGCCAACAGCAGTAAAAACAAAGGCAAAAGTGCAGGCTATCGTGTTTATTATTACGTATTGGTTGAGACGACAACATATCTTTTGACCATTTACGATAAATCAGAAACAGCTATGATAGACGAAGAACTTTTAGTGGATCTCATTGAGTCGATTGATGTGCCATAAGTAAGGTATCTTTTATGGTGAGCCGTTTCTATCATGTGACCTTGTGTCGGGGTGGGGGCACCCCGACCTACGCGATGTTTATCATCTCACTTTTTCAGCCGATACCCCTCCCTCGGAACATTCTCGATAATATCCACCGGAAGACGACTCCGCAGCTCTTTGATAAAGGTCTTCAGCGCTCCCCGGCTCATCGGTTTGTCATCCCAGAGATGGTCGGCGATCTGGTCGTAGGTGGTGACGGTGGGGTGGTGGCGGTGGAGCAGGAGGAGGAAGCGGCGGTCGCGTCGGCGCAGAGGGATGGGAGCGTCGCGGTAGAGGAGTTCGCCCCGGCGCAGATCGTAGTGCAGATCCTCGGCCAGATCGATGCGGTGGATGAGGCGATCTTCGAGGGCGTGGAGGATCCCTTCGAGGAGGTTGGTGGCGTTGACGGGTTTGAGGATGTAGTGGCTGATGTTGAGGTTGATGAGCTCGAGGAGGTACTCTTCGTTGGAGTAGGCGGTGACCATGACGATGGGGACGTGGCGGTCGATTTCGCGGATGAGGCGCACCATCTCCACGCCGCTTGAGCGGGGCATTTCGATGTCGGTGAGGATCAGATCGGGGTGGGTCTCGTAAAAGCGGTCGAGCCCCTCTTCGCCATCAGCCGCCTCGATCACTTCGTCGAAATAATACTCCAGCGTCCGCACCAGCCGCCGCCGGATGCCTGCTTCATCCTCGACGCAGAGGATGCGGAAGTTTTTGAGCTGTTCGATCTGTGTGTTATCCATGATCGATCCTGATCGTGAAGCGGGCACCCCGGGATGTGTTGGTCACGCTCAGTTCACCCTCCATGTTGTTCTCGATGATCATCTTGGAGATGTAGAGCCCCAGACCGGTCCCTTTGGTACTGCTCTTGGTCGTGTAGTAGGGGTCGAAGATCCGCTCGATCTCTTCGGCCTCGATGCCACCGCCGTTGTCCTCGACGCTGACGGTCACGATGCTGTCCTCCTCGGTGATCCGGATTGTAATTTCCGGATCGGATATTTGGCGATGGACGAGGACGTCCTTGGCGTTCGTAAGGAGGTTGAGGATCACCTGGGCAAATTCCCGTTCGTAGCCGTGGATGGTGACGTTGGTCTTGGCGTCGCGGGTGAGGGTGATGTGGGCATTGCGGATCGCGGCATCGGCCAGGCGGATCGCTTCGTCACAGGCGCGGGCGACGTCGAAGTCGGCTTTGACTTTGTCGGGCTTGAAAAAGTTGCGAAAGTCGTCGATGGTGTGAGACATGAACTGCGTCAGCCGGTTGGCATCGTTGACCGCTTCACTGATGGTTTCGGGATTGGCCTTGCCGAATTTGGCTGCGGTCTCGAGCTCCATCAGGATCGCAGAGATCTCACTCAGCGGCTGGCGCCATTGGTGGGCAATCATGCTCAGCATCACCCCCACACGGGCCAGACGGGACTGGTGGAGCAGGGCGCGTTCTTTCTCCTGGGCTTCGGCCAGTGCGGTCTCAATCCGGGTCTCGAGGTTGCGGTTGGCCTCTTCGAGGAGTTGCTCCTTGCGAGTGACCCGCTCTCGGTAGCGGGCAAACACCGAGGTGATCTGCCGGGAGAT
>JALVWV010000168.1 GCA_027023145.1 Campylobacteraceae bacterium
TATGCTGTGCCGTTGTCCGGCTGACGGAGGCCGAGATCTTCGATGAAGGTGGAGAATTGTTCTCGGTCTTCAGCCAGATCGATCACTTTGGCGGTCGTGCCGGATATTTTGGCACCGATGGCGGTGAGTCCCTTGGCGAGCTTGAGCGGTGTCTGACCACCGAAGTGGACGATCACCCCGTCGGGCTGCTCGGCCTCGATGACGTTGCGCACATGCTCGAAGTCGATCGGCTCGAAATAGAGGATATTGGAAGTATCGTAGTCGGTGGAGACGGTCTCAGGGTTGCAGTTGTACATGATAGAGGTGATTCCCATGTCCTCCAGCGCAAACGACGCATGCACACAGCAGTAGTCAAACTCAATCCCCTGACCGATCCGGTTGGGGCCGCCGCCAATCACAAGAACCTTGCGGTTCTCGTCTGGTTGATGGTTGATGGTTGATGGTTGATGGATTGTGGATGGCAAGTTGGTGATGTTTGTGGTAGAATAGAGGTAAGGCGTGAGAGCTTTGAACTCAGCCGCACACGTGTCTACTTCGTTGTACTCGAGGGTGATTCCAAGCTTCTCACGGGCAGTGTAGATATCATTTTCACTCAGTTCGAGTCCTTCGTGTTTGTTGAGCACCTGAGCGATCATCGCGTCACTGAACCCTTCGCTCTTAATTTGGCGAAGGCGTACGGCATCGGTGAGGAGGGCAACGTCCATACTTTTTTCGCTGGCTACCAACTCCTCGAGCTGATAGAGGAACCAGCGGTCGATCTTGCACAGGTCAAAGACGGCATCGACCGTCATGCCACGACGCAGAGCTTCAAAAACATACAGAAGGCGGTTTTCGTTGGGACGGCGGATCTCCCGGACAAGCGTCTCACCGTCGCAGGCAATGGGGTCAAAACCGCTCAAGCCGGTCTCGAGAGACTGGAGAGCCTTTTGGATCGACTCTTTGAACGTGCGGCCGATGCTCATCACCTCGCCGACCGATTTCATCGCGGTGGTTAGGGTGGAGTCGGCCATTGGGAATTTTTCAAACGTAAAGCGAGGGATCTTACTCACGATGTAGTCAATCACCGGTTCAAAACTGGCTGGGGTGCCAGTGATGTCATTGGTGATCTCATCGAGGGTGTAGCCTACGGCAAGCATCGTAGCAACTTTGGCGATGGGGTAGCCAGTGGCTTTGGAAGCCAGTGCTGAGGAGCGCGAAACCCGGGGGTTCATCTCGATGACGATCATCCGGCCGGTCTCAGGATGGATCGAAAACTGGACATTTGAGCCGCCGGTATCGACCCCGATCTCCCGCAGGATCGCGAAGCTGGCATCCCGCATGTGCTGATACTCTTTGTCGGTGAGCGTCAGAGCTGGGGCAATGGTGATCGAGTCGCCCGTATGGACGCCCATCGGGTCGAGATTTTCGATCGAACAGACGATGATGCAATTGTCTTCGCGGTCGCGGATCACTTCCATCTCGTACTCTTTCCATCCCAAGAGCGACTCTTCGATGAGGATTTCACTGATCGGGGAGGCTTCGAGACCACCGGCAACAATCTCTTTGTACTCGTCCATATTGTACGCGACACCTGAACCGCCTCCTGCAAGGGTGTAGGAAGCACGGATGATGAGAGGAAACCCTATTTCCTTGGCCGCTTCAAGCGCTTCATCCATGTTATATGCATAGCGAGAGATCGGCAGATCCATTCCGATTGTTTGCATGGCTTCCTTGAAGGCTTGGCGGTCTTCCCCTTTTTTGATCGCAGCCGGGTCGGCGCCGAGGAACTCAATGCCATTGAGCATCCCCTGCTCGTACATACTCATGGCAACATTGAGGGCGGTCTGCCCCCCCATCGTCGGCAGGATCGCATCGACATTCTCTTTGGCAATGATGCTGGCAATCACCTCTTCGGTAATGGGCTCAACGTAGGTACGATCGGCAAACTCGGGGTCGGTCATGATGGTCGCAGGGTTGGAATTGATCAGTACGACGCGGTAGCCAAGCTCTTTAAGGGTCTTGGCCGCTTGAGTACCAGAGTAGTCAAATTCACTGGCCTGACCGATGACGATGGGACCAGATCCGATAAGAAGTATGGTGTGAATGTCATTGCGTTTTGGCATGGAGGAGTATCCTGATTTTAGTTGGGAATTATATCCAAATATCGGTTAGAGGTGGGCGCTGTTAGCGCCCATTGAGGATGTCCATGGCCGACTTACGTTTTGGTTTGGATTTTGGAGTGGGTGCGGATGCAGGGATATCGGGGGCAGGCGACACTTCCGGAGCAAGAGGGGTAGTGACCGGTTTTTTGGGTTTGGGTTTGTGTTTGTGTTTGGGGCTTTTCGGCTTGGGATGGTGCAATACTACAGGTGGCTTGGGCAACGGGCGAGTTTCGCTCTCTTGAGGAATTTCAAATTCTGTCGGATCCACGACATTATCTTGCGTTTGAACCGCTTCGGGGATACTGCTAATCTTTTTTGCGTCCGGAGCGCGACTTATGGTCACCTCCACAGGGGTGGCGTTGGTATTCAAATGGGTATGATCTCTGTCGTAGTCTGAAGCGAGATATGGGGCAGGATCGGTAATCAAGAAGAAATAATCAG
>JALVWV010000169.1 GCA_027023145.1 Campylobacteraceae bacterium
CGCTGTTTCTCGCCGCCGCTCAGATGGGTAACCCTCCGATCCAGCAGTGGCGCGATTCCGAGAAAGTCCACGACATCCTCAAAAAGTGCCTCAGCATCCTCTATTGCCCGGAACCGACCGGCAAAGCGGATATTGTCCCGGACACTCAGATTGGGGAAGAGGGCAAAATCCTGATAGACAAACCCAAACCCCCGCTCTTCGGGAAGTATCTGGGTGATCTCCTTGCCGCCAAATAATATCTGCCCCCTTACCGACTGCAACCCCGCCAGTGACTCCAGCAACATCGTCTTGCCGCTGCCGGTTTTGCCTAAAATAACAAAATAGGAGTGCTCCGGCACATCAAATGAGAGAGGCCCGAGGGTAAATGCCCCTTTGTGTAGCGTCACGTCTCTCACGCTGAGTACACCGGATTCTCCTCTCATTTGGACTCCGTATCTCCTGCTTTCAAAAGGCGCGCATCTCCGGTGATCGTCGGCGGAGTGATGACCCCCTGGCCGTTTTGACGCATGATTGCTTGCCCTTCGGCTGAGAGGACGAAACGGACAAACGCCACAGCGCCAGCCTTGTTGCGGGGCAAATGTTTGGCGGCATTGTGCACCACGGTAATGCCATACACCATCGGAGCACCCTTTTTGGTGATCAGCTCTCCTGGTTTTTTTCCGGTGATCTGAAAGGATACCTGCTTGTATAGATCGGAGAATTTCTTCGACTTGAGGCTCACCTCGGGAGGAAGGGAGATGTATTTCAATCCATGCTGCTGTGCGACCGATTTGTAGATGTAGAGATAATCATACGCTCCAGCCTCGAGAAGACCGAGCAGGTCGGTCTCTTTGGGGCGGACGATCACCTTGTTTTTTTTCTCTTCTCCGTTGGTGTAGGAGTCTCCATACCCCAGAAGCGCTTCATAGAAGCCCGGTTTATGGTAATAGCGCTCCACCAGCTTAGTCACAAGGATACTGCGGTAGCCGCAGGGGTCGAGGTTGGGGTTGGAGTGACCGATTTTTACTCCCTTTTTTAGGAAAATATCTGGCCAATTGTCGGCGGTGATAGTATCGGCATATTTTGACTTGGATGTGTAGGCAATCGCCATTTCATTGGTCGCAAACTGCACGTTGAATTTGGCATAGTCGGGGATAAGGAGGTTGTCGATCACTTTGTACGCCGCACTGGCCATCACATCCGCCGGCTTACCGATATCAGTAATCTTGCGTGCACACGCTCGTGATCCGGCCGCTTCACGGACGAGGTCGTACTGAGGATACTTGGATTCAAAGGCCTTTTCCATCTGGGCAAACGGTACTGAGAGGCTCCCAGCGTGGAAGACGATCACCTTCTCTTTGGCCATCCCAATCGTGGTGAGCATCAGGGAAGCGAGCAAAATTTTGTTCATGGTTTTTCCTTTCTTATTCATTGGTAGCCTCTTGCTTGTCACTCATCGCATCGTAGCCGATCAACACCACTTTGAGTGTCTCGCCTGCCTTGGCGCCACTGCGGCTCTCTCCGAGGATTGCTACGGCATTGGACTCCATCAGAGGGGTGAGCATTCCCGAACCGTATTTGTTGTTACGGGTGACATGAAAAGCACCGTCTCTGAGCTCTCCAAGCACCAAGTTGGTGCGCCCTGATCGGGCTTTGAACGGATCGGTATTGACAGCCGTCACATAAGGGTGATGCCATCGTGCCGCCCCTTGGAGGCGGAAGAGTACGGGAAGAGACAACAGAAGGATCGTCACCATCGCCGTGAGCGGATTGCCCGGCATCGCCATCACAAACGTCCCCCCCATCACTCCCATCATTGCCGGACGGCCGGGCTTGAGATTGATCCCGTGAAAGATCGGCTCCATGCCGTTGTCCACGTAGGCCTCGTAGAGGAAGTCTGCTTCTCCCATGCTGATCCCACCCGTGCTGATGATCACATCGTAGCGCTTGAGATCGGCGATCATCGCTCGGGTCGCTTCCAAATCATCGGGAATCGATCCAGCATATGTAGGCTCAAATCCATACCGACGCAGCAGCGCAGTGATCCCAAACGCGTTGGCATTGTAAATCTCATCGTCAGTGCTCTCTTCCCACGGCTCCCGGATTTCATCTCCGGTCGAGACCACCGCGATCCGCAGTGGAGCCGCTACTTCCACCGCGACAATCCCTTGAGCGGAAAGCATCGCGATGTGGGAAGGTTCGAGACGCACGCCGGGCTCAATCAGTACTGACCCCTTCTTCTGTTCTTCTCCCCGGAGGCGGAGATTGTTCCCCCGTTTCAGGGTCTCAGGAAGCCTTACCGATGTTTCGGTCACGTCAAAGGCATCTTCGATTGGGACGATGGTATCGACCCCGGTCGGCACCTGTGCTCCGGTCATGATCCGTACCGCTTCGCCTGCCTGCACTTCCATGGAAGGAATGTCTCCAGCATACACCGTCCCGATCACCGTAACACGTTTCCCGGCATCGGCCTGCCGTACGGCGAAGCCATCCATTGCGGAGTTGTCAAATGCAGGCATGTTTTTGCGGCAGACCACGGCGTGAGCAATCACCCGCCCCAGCGCCCGATCGAGCATCACGGTCTC
>JALVWV010000170.1 GCA_027023145.1 Campylobacteraceae bacterium
GGAGATATTGATATTATGCTCGGCGATAATGCGCCCCACGTCACCGATGACACCGGGCTGGTCATCATTTTTGAAGAGGATCAGGCGTCCTTTGGGCTCGAGATCAAGCGTGTAGCCGTCGATGTCGACAATCCGCTGCTGTGAAGACTCAAATACCGTACTGCTGATCTTGAGGACATTACCGTTCTGGGTCGAGAGGCGGACGGTCAGCAGGTTTTTCAAACCGCTGGTGTTGGGCAGTTGCTCTTTGAGCACGTCCAGATCATGCTCTTTGGCAATGTACTCGGCATTGACATAGTTAACTTCATCCTCGTCAAGAGTAGCACTCAACGCACCGACAAGGACAAAGGTGGCTAGCGAGTCCACGTAGTCCGAAATCGGCCCTTCGGTACTGACTTTGATCGATTTCATGCCGCTATGGGTCAGCTGCCCACCCATGTAGCCGATCTTTTGTGCCATTTCAAGGTAGGGACGGACGAAATCAGGGAGTTCGTTCTCCTTGATCGGCAGGTTCAGGGCATTGGGGTACGAGATCCCTTTGGCTGCTGCGATGGCATTTTCGGCCGATTGGATCGCAATATTTTGCTGCGACTCACGAGTGTTGGCTCCCAGGTGCGGGGTAACGGTGATATTGTCCAAATCCAACAAGGGGTTATCTGTCGCCGGCTCTTTGTCAAACACATCGATCCCAGCCATGGCTACCTTGCCACTTTTGAGCGCTTCGTAAAGATCGGCTTCATTGTAGAGACCGCCACGGGCGACGTTGATCAGGATAACTCCGTCTTTCATCTGGGCGATCTCTTTGGCGGTGATCATGTTGATCGTTTCCTGATTTTTCGGGGTGTGGATCGTAATGATATCGCAGGCGAGAATGTCGTCGAAGTTGGTCGTGTAAGCGATGTCAAGGTCGGTGGCTTTGGTGGGGTCAATGTACGGGTCGTACGTAATCACATCCATCTCGAATGCTTTGGCACGCTTGGCGACACGGGAACCAATGTTTCCAAATCCAATCACGCCGAGTTTCTTGTCTTTGAGCTCCGTGCCATACCAGTCCTGTCGACGCCAGACCCGATCCTGCTTGAGGTTGTTGTGGGCATAGGGGAATTGACGAACACAGCTGAGCATATGTGTCATGGTCATCTCAACGGCGGCAATCGTGTTGGCTGTCGGGACATTCATCGCGACAATCCCCTGCTTGCTGCATCCGGGGATATCGACATTGTCCACACCGACACCGGCTCGAACAATGGCCGTCATTTTTTTGGCATGGTCGAGAAAATACTGATCGACATCGGTTGAACTGCGTGTAATGGCAACGTGAGCCTGGGGGATAATGGTTTCGACGAGCTTATCTTTGGGCTCGTCTGCCGCATTGATGAGAACAATATCGGGATGAGCCTCGAGAAGATCGAGACCCTTCTGGTGGATGTGGTCACAGACCACGATGGTATATTTTTGCATGGAGAGGACTACTTCAGTTTGTCTTTGATCAAATCACCCAGTGTCATGCTGTCATCCTGCTGTTCGTTCAGGTGCTCCAGCGCTTCGCGCTCTTCCTGACGCTCGAGACGTTTGACCGATACTCGGATACGATCGTTTTTGGCATCGATGAAGCTGATGACCCCTTTGATCTCCTGACCCGGTTCAATCTCATCAAACTTGAGCGGATGGAGATCCTCGACACGAATCAGTGCATCGACATTGGCATCCAGCGCGATGAAGACACCGAACTCTTTCTTGTCTTTGACTGTACCAGTGACAATGTCGCCGTTCTTGTGGCTTTTGGCGAAGGCGTCAGCCGGAGACTCTTCGAGCGCTTTTTTACTCAGAGAAATCTTCCCGGCATCGGTATCGATTTTGATGATCTTCACTTCCACTTCATCACCGGACTTGAAAAGATCTTTGGCATTCTTGCTCTTATCCCAAGAGGCTTCCTGGTTGTGGAGTAAACCTTCGACACCGTCAAGCTTGACAAACGCACCAAAATCGGTCAACGAAGTGACCGTACCGGTGACAACATCCCCGACGCGATGCTTGCGGGAAAAGGCCTCCATCGGCTTGGGCTGGAGACTCTTGAGGCTGACACGGAGGCGACGTTTCTCTTTGTCGATCTCGATCACTTCTACATCAATGTCTTCGCCCACGGTGAGGTAATCTTTGGGGTGTTTAACGTTTTTGTCCCAAGAGACTTCGGAGACGTGAAGGAACGCTTCGAGATCTTCACCGAGGTCAACAAATACACCGTAGGGTTCAATGTTGCTGACCGTAGCAGTGACGGTATCACCAACGCCGAGAATCTCATCGATATTTTCCCAAGGATCGGGATTGGCATCTTTGATGGAGAGGGAGAGGTGACGCTTCTTCTTGTCGTAATCGAGTGCAACAACATTGACTTCATCACCCTCTTCAAAATATTTTGAGGGATTCACAGGCCCTTTGTGTGAAATCTGTGAATAGTGTACCAGACCGTCCATACCACCTACATCGACAAACATACCGTAGCTGGTAATCTTTTTGACAACACCGATGACGGGATCTTTGCTCTCGAGCAATCCATCCACAATCTCCTGTGCCTTGGCTTTGTCCCGCTCGATCAACTCTTTGCGAGAGATAACAACGGAACCCTTCTCTTTATCTGCTTTGACGATGACCGCTTTGACTTTCTTGCCGATGGGATCAACTTTGGCACTGAGGTAAGAGAGGGTACGGGGCATGAAGAATTCCAGCCCATCCACTTCGACGACGTAGCCACCCTTGTTTTTCTTGGTAACCACTCCATCGACGATGTACTCCTGCTCAGGATCATACGCTTCAATAAATGCATTGAGTGCTTTGCGTTTTTTCGCTTGTTCAAACGAGACTCGACCGCGCCCCAAGGTCAAGACTTCGATCTTGTCCCCGACAGCAAAGGGAACATTGCCCTCCTCGTCACGCACTTCGTTTAACGACAGGTTCGCATCCAAACCACCACCAATATCCACAATCAACAGGTCTTCATCCTCAACAATCTTAACAATCGTTCCCGTCACGAGATCGTTACGTGACTCTGTTTTTTTGAATGACTCTTCCAGCATTGCTTCAAAGTCAACGTCCTCTATTTCGATATCTTCGAGCTTCATATACCCTTCCTTCGTCTTCCGATTTTGCCGTAATTATACCTTTTTTTATTTAAGGACACCTCTACACGGCGCAAACAGAGACGAAAACTATCCCTTGATCGCCTCAATCCGGTCAACAACATTCTGGACGATCCAGTCCGGTGAAGAAGCCCCAGCACTAATACCACACAATGTTTTACCGTCAAACCACTCCGGTTTGAGTTCACTTTCGTTTTCGATCAAATAACTATCGGGACAGTAATTTTTGGCAATCAAATGGAGTTGTTTGGTGTTGGAGGAGTGTTTGCCTCCGATGACGATCATCACATCGGCCCGCTTGGCCAATTCTGCCGCAGCATCCTGGTTTTCAAACGTCGCGTTGCAGATGGTATTGAACACCCGAACCTCTTTGGACTGAAGCACAAGTTTAGCGACGATTTTGGTAAAATCATCCGGTTTGCGGGTCGTCTGGGCGACGATGGCCACTTTGGATTTGAGGGGCAACGTGTCAATATCATCTTCGTCGAGGACGACAAAGGCATTGCGCTGATCTTCAGCGTAGCTGATGACCCCTCGGATTTCCGGGTGATTTTTGTCACCAAAAACAACAATGCTGTATCCCTCTTCACTCATTTTAGCCACGATCTTCTGTGGCGTCGTGACGTAAGGACACGTAGCGTCAATGATCTCTTTTTCCTGTGTTTTGAGCTCAGCCAGCTCGTCCCGGGGGATGCCATGGGTACGGATCACGATCGATTCGTGTTCTTCTGCCTCTTTGAGGTCTTCTGCCAATCCGATGTCAAATCCCTCTTTGAGACGGTTGATCTCATCTTTGTTGTGGATCAGAGGGCCGTACGTGACGCTGCCGGGGTTCTCTTCGGCGATCTTGATCGCCCGCTTGACGCCGAAACAAAAGCCATAGGCACTTGCTAATTCTATTTTCATTCATCCACCTTTGTGATCTGTCGCAGCAATGCGTAAAAGTTGGGGAATGAGGTATCGACACAGGCGGTATCCTCTACCGCCATGCCACAGACCAATCCCGCAATCGAAAAGCTCATGGCGATCCGATGATCTCCGAAACTTTCCACCGTCGCTGGCTGCAATTTCCCACCAGTAATAGCATACCCATCGTCAAATTCTTCCGTCACGATACCTGATTTTTCCAAACCCTGCAAGACCGAAGCAATCCGGTCACTCTCCTTAACCCGTAATTCAGCAGCATTGCGAACCGTACTGCGACCCTCGGCCACCGCCATGGCAATGGAGAGTGCCGGGAGTTCATCGATCAACCAGGCAATGTTTTCCGAGACATCAATTGCCTGAAGCTTCCCGTTATAGGTGATGTGAATATCCCCGATGGGTTCATACCGGCTCTCCTTTTCCCGGTAGTCGATCCGGGCACCCATCTTCTCCAATATGCAATACGCTTCGATCCGGGTAGCATTGAGCGAAACGTTCTGGATCGTCACTTCCGATCCAGGGATAATGGCTGCCGCCACCGCAAAGAAAAAGCCACTCGAAGGATCAGCCGGAACGATCAAATCCAACGGCGCAAGCGGTGTATCCATCGGAGTAATCTCAATCCATCCATCCTCAGCGGTACGGACATCGGCACCCATACCACGCAGCATCCGCTCGGTGTGATCCCGACTCAGCAGCGATTCATGATAACGGCTCACTCCATCGCCTCGGAGTGCGGCAAGGATCAGTGCCGATTTGACCTGTGCCGAATCGATTGGAGAATCGTACACAAACGCCTTCATGGCGCCGCCACGAATATGAAGAGGTGCGAGGTTCCCATCTTGGCGGCCATCGATCCGGGCACCAATGCTACGCAATGGCTTGACCACCCGGTTCATAGGGCGCCCCCGCAAATAACGATCACCGGTCAGGACGAAACTCCCCTCGATCCCGCTGAGCAATCCGCAAAAGAGCCGCATCCCGGTTCCGGCATTACCGCAGTCGAGGACATCGTCGGGCTCCTGAAGGCTCTCGGGTGGAGTGATCGTCACATCCCCACCGTCGCGCTCGACCATCGCACCAAGCTGTTCGACAATGTGAAGGGTATTGAGGGTGTCTTCTCCGAGGAGAAAATTGTGGACGCGTGAGGGGCGATCACTTAGCAGAGCGAACATCGCAGCACGATGCGAAATGGACTTGTCCGGCGCGATATCATCGACTGTCATCCGGAAAGAGCCGGGCGCAGCTGCGACTGTAACGCGGGCTACCGAAGCGTGGCTTGGCATTGGGTCTCCAGCGTTTTTAACACAGCATCGACACTTGCATCAATATCCGTATCTGAGAGGGTTCCTTCCTCGGATTGGACAAAAAGACGTACGGTGACACTTTTACGATCGCCAAGGCTTTCATCCTCATAGACATCGACGACATAATGCCGCTTCAACAGAGGAACCTTTGCCGCTGCGATTGCTGCGTGAATAGCACGGTAAGGCAACGTTACATCGACCAGCACACTGATGTCCTTGTACACCCCCTGATAGTTGGAAACCGGATGCGCAAGGATAGGCTCCGGAAGGATGGCTTCCAGATCCAACTCCGCCACAAACGTTTCACCAAGGTCGTACTCTTGGGCCACCGTAGGGTGAAGCTTGGTCAGGTACCCGATAGCACGCCCCTTCCGAAGGAGCGTCGCCGACTGATACGGATGGATCAGGGCATGGGTCTCTTCACAGGGGATCAAGTCCAGATCACCGACCACCCGCCCGAGACGCTCGACGAAATCGGCAAATGTAATCGCCGCCGGTTTTCCCTGGTTGTCCAGCCGATCGTGTTCCCGCTGCCCGCTCCAGACAAATGCCACCCGCTCGGTCTGCTGACGCTGTGCATCAAAGACGGCGCCCACTTCAAACAGCGGAATCCGCTTGATCCCATAGCTGACGTTACGCTTGAGCGCATCGAGGAGGTTGGTCATCAGGGTCGTCCGCAAGGTATTGAGCTCTTCGACGATAGGATTGACCAGCTCAAGAGATGCCTCCACGGTCGGAAAACCGTATGCCTCAAGCTTCGAACGGTCGGCAAAAGCATACGTCACCGCTTCGTAGAATCCGGCCGCCACTGCCCGCTGGCGCAGGTCACGTTTGAACCGGTAGCGACGGGAAGCGTCGGTCATCCGATTCTGCTCCAGCAGTTCGAGGGGTTTGGCTTCAATGTTATCGATGCCAGTGATCCGAAGGATCTCTTCGGCGATATCCTGCACATTGACGATGTCGTGACGATGCGGAGGAATCCGCACGCCAAACGTATCCCCACTACTGCCCCGAATATCAAAGCCGAGACGTTTGAGGATTGTATGCACCGTCGTCTTGCGCACCGGATTGCCGATGATAGCACTCAACGTCTCAACGCTGGCACCGACTGCCCGCTCCTCACGCTTGGCATGGATGCTGAAATCCCCTTCATAAAACAGGCACTCCCCCATCGCATTGCACGTGTTCTGTAGATAGTGACTTCCGAGACTCAACTTCGGTTCACTCCCACGGGAAGTATTGTAATAGAGCGCATCGGTCTGGAGTTTATGGCTCGAGACGGTCTCAACCAGCAACGCTGGGTCGATGTAGCTCGCTTCGAACAGGATCTCTGCTGTATCGTCGTGCGCCCGGAACGTGTCACTCTGCTCGATCCCCACCGCCGAGAGGGCTTGGTCGTCGTGGCTGATGACCACCAGCCCCTGCTTGCCATGTCGGGCGTTCAAAGTGATTTTCCCATCCGAGTTGTAGAGTTTTTTCGCATCATACGCCCGCAGGATAACTCCGGTCGCATGGGTACTGTAGCGCACCATCGTGTCAATTGTGTCGACAGCATTCACTCCGACCAGAGCCAGACGCAGGGTCGGGAGGAGACGGGAACGCGGCTTACGATTTTCGACCAAAAAGTACTGAAGATCCGAAGGGATATTGCGATCACTCTGGATTGCAATCTTGCGGGCAATCCCCACATTGCTTTTGGTGATTTTTCCCAATTTGTAGGGCTTGATCGGACGGTCAAGCGCTGCACTCAAGTCTCGTGCTACTCCATGAATACTCAGGCAGTCACCCCGGTTGGCGGTCAGTTCCAATTCGATGACGGTGTCGGCAACCTTGGGATAACTTCCCAATTCGCGCCCCACCACAAGCTCCCCAATGCTCTCATCGAGGATCATGATCCCTTCACCCATCTCCGGCAGGCCAAGCTCTGTGCTCGAACACACCATCCCGAAGCTCTCAACCCCACGCAGCTTGGCGGGCTTGATCTTGAAATCCCCAGGCAATACAGCGCCGATCGTTGCCACAGCGACGTATTCAGCCTCGACGACGTTGGCAGCTCCACAGATGATCTGCTGAGGCTCGTCCATCCCGATGTCGATCAAGCAGAGGCTCAGTTTGTCCGCATCGGGGTGACGATTGCACGCCACGATCCGGCCGACGACCACCTTTTCGGGAATGGTGTATTCGGTCAATGAATCGACCTCGAGGCCGATAGCATTGAACGTCTCATACAGCTGGGCATTGCTGATCCCCTCGAGATTGATAAACTCCTCGAGCCAAGTACGTGTAATAATCATTTAAACTGCTCCAATAGACGAATATCTCCCTCAAACAAACTGCGCAAATCGGGAATCTTGTGCATCAACATCGCAAACCGCTCAACCCCCAATCCAAAGGCATAGCCGCTCACCCCTTCGTAACCGACGGCTTTGAAAACATTGGGGTCGACCACCCCGCTGCCAAGCACTTCAAGCCAGCCGGTATGGGAGCAGACACGGCACCCTTCCCCTTCGCAGAAAATACAGCTGATGTCCACCTCAGCCGAAGGCTCAGTGAAGGGGAAAAAGCTCGGACGGAACCGCACATCCACATCCCCAAACATGTGGTGAAGGAAATCGGTCAAAATATATTTGAGATTGGCAAAACTTACTTTACCCTCCTCCTCGACCACGAGCCCCTCAACCTGATGGAACATCGGGGTATGGGTCAGGTCGTAGTCCCGCCGGAAAACCGTACCTGGAGCAATGATCCGGATCGGCGGCTTCTGGGCGAGCATCGTCCGGATCTGTACCGGTGACGTGTGAGTACGCAGCAGGCTTCCGTCTCCGAAATAGAAGGTATCCTGCATGTCCCGTGCCGGGTGAAACTTGGGGAGATTCAGCGCCTCAAAGTTGTGAAAGTCATCCTCCACCATCGGTCCGGTCTCCACCGCAAAATTCATCGCGACAAAATAGTCGATGATTGCATCCATCGTCTCCATGACCGGATGGAGCGCTCCCCGCTCTGAGGCTTGAGCGTAGAGCGTGACATCGATCGCCTCAGCCTTGAGTTGAGCTTCAAGTGCCGCTTCCGCCAGCTCAGCATGCCGCCGGTCAAACAATGCTTGCAAATCAGCTTTCTGCGTATTCAATCCTGCTGCAAACGCTTTTTTCTCCGGTCCGGGCACATCCTTGAGCTTGGCAAATTCTGCCGCTAAGGCACCTTTCTTCCCAAACACTTCCACCCGCACCTGCTCCAGACTCTCAAGCGAATCAGCTGCCTCTATTTTTGCGCTTAGATTTTCCATACGACCTCTGTTTTCTCAAATAATTAATAGTCGTGATTTTATCCAAATGTTGCTAAAGGGCTCCCTCTACCCTCTATCGGTGTTGTTTTTGTGCTATAATTTCTCCGAACCCATCACCAAAAAGGAACAAAAAATGTGCATTTTCTGTCAAATAGTAGGCGGAGAAATCCCCAACAACACCGTACTGGAAAACGACGATTTTCTCGCCTTTCATGACCTCTATCCCAAAGCCCCTGTCCATGTCCTTATCATTCCCAAACAACACGTAGATTGTTTTCAGGATGTCGCGCCGGAAACGATGGCAGGTTTGACCACTTTTGCTCAGGAAGTCGCCCGTACGCTCGGTGTCGATCAGACTGGCTACCGCCTCATCACCAACAACGGCGAAGACGGCGGCCAGGAGATCCCTCACCTCCACTTCCACATGCTTGGCGGCGGCAAACTCAAATGGGATCACCTCCACGAGGATACCCACAAAAATATTTAACCGCTCTTTGGGACTTGGACTTCAGTCCAACAAAACGCACAGCATATCAGTGGGGTTAAAACCCCAGCCCCAAATTGAAACATGTCATGCGCTAAAAATCAACCACCTTCTTCGTCAACACTGTAAATGCTGTTGACGCATCTCCCTCCAACCCAAGTTTCCCGGCCACTTTAGGATTGACGAGATAGTAACCCAATACCATCTCCACTTTGTCCCCTTGTTTCAACACTGTATCAAAATGCTCTTCGCGTGTCTCCAATGCTTTAATACTCGTGTCTTTTAACACCGTATCAGCCAACCATGGCATCGAGGGCTTCCCCCGTGTTCCGATTACCCGCACATAGGTACGTGGAGGCAAAGAAATCGTCTTATCATCACGATAAATACTCACCCGCAACTGTGCCAACCGCAGCGGCTGGGCAAAGAGGGTATGGGTCGCCTCATTGTGAAGTATAACGGCAAACCCGTCAGACGTTGTCGAGAGTGAAAGCTTGATGTAGCGTGAGAGCTCAGCCGGTATCCCTCCGTGGATTGTCATGCCATGGTACGCATGGGTGGCTGTCTGTTTCAAATTGACCTTTGTTCCGAGTTTTTGGGGCATATGACAACTGATACACGTCTCTTTGGAGCCCCCCTGCTTCACCCCGAGATCACAGAGAGAAAATCCCTTGCCGTTTTGTTTGTGATCATGGCATCCCAGACACATTTTTCCGGTATAAAAAAGATCATTGCTGTAGTCAATGTCATGATAGGGGGAACCGGTTGTTTTTTTGAACAAGCCAAAGAAACTCGATGTCTCATGAAAGATGATCTTCTTCCCCTTGCGTTTGACATCAGCTGAATAGAAATACTTTGGTTTCGTCTGAATCACGTTGCGATTGGTATGAGCATGCTCCTCAATGCTCTCAATCCGATGACACCCTTGACAGGAGATCGGCTCATCCTTCTGTGCCGCATTATCGGTCGGCAACCCTTTGCCCCCTTTGAGGGTGTGATCTGACGGAGTATGGCATTGGGCACACGTGTACTTTCCCTGCTTTTTATAGGGATGTTTGTCCCAGATAGCCTTATGTACCGGATCGCTCCAGATAGACGCTTTGGCATGCTGTGAGTGCTGATACTCGGCAAAGATAATCGGATGACACGCCTTGCAGGTCGTATTCTCTAGAGGAGTTTGAGCTTCAAGGGCAGAGAGAATAATAAACGAAAGAAGTAATAAATAACGCACAGAAAAACCTTGTTGTGAAAATAGAAAAGGATTGTAGTCAAACCAAACAATGAAAACATTGACCCCCGTCAACCCCAAAATCTACCCGCTACCCGCTACCTTCTACGCTCTAAAACCGATACTTCGCCCCCACCCGAACCTGCACCTTCCGTTTCACCCCCGGATTGTACAACACTTCCACCTTGACCGGGACGGTGTAGTTGTGCAAGAGCAGTAGATCGGCTTCGATTCCTGCGACACTCTCGTGATAGAACTGACGCTTTCCGCTGCCAAAATCCAGGGCATACAGCCGTTGCTTGAGATAGATACTCTCTCGCTGGAGCGAGAGAGGCAGATGGTATGAGTACATGGAAAAGTTCAAAACCTTGTAGAGCCCCACTTCCCCCATCATTGCCTCTTTGGCATAGTGCTTCAGGGAAAAGGTCTGGATGTTCAATACACCCTGATCGGCCGAGGTGGGTGTGGTTGCGCCCACTTTGATCC
>JALVWV010000171.1 GCA_027023145.1 Campylobacteraceae bacterium
GTACCGCGCTCCCCCAAAGAGGCGGAAGAAAATATTCAGCCTGATGCTAGCGAAGTCTACAAACGATACGATCTCCATCTCCACGTCCCGGAGGGGGCGACCCCCAAAGACGGTCCGAGTGCGGGGATCGCAATGGTGACGGTGATCGCATCTATCCTCAGTGAGCGGGCGGTGGACAATAAAATCGCCATGACGGGAGAAGTGACACTTACCGGCAAGGTTCTCCCCATCGGCGGACTCAAAGAGAAGCTTATTGCTGCTTACAAAGCTGGAGTAACCCGGGCATTGATTCCTCAAAAAAATTATGATCGGGACTTAAAAGATATTCCAAAAGAGGTGAAGCAGCACGTGAGAATCGTGGGGGTTACCCATGTGAAAGAGATACTGGAGATGGCGCTGGTGTGATATCTGATCCGATAGGATCAGGAGCAGCGACCTCGGTCGCTGATAGGATAGGTGACTGAGGTCACATTCCCGAAGATCAGGCGTCTGGCGCCCACTTGCGGATCTTGGTGATCAACTCATTTTCATTGATGGGTTTGAGGAGGAAGTCGTCGGCACCGAGATCAAAAATGGTGCTTTTTTGTGTGTCATCGGTGGTCAGAACTAAGACTGGGATGCTGCTGTTATTGCTGTCGGATCGGAAAATTTTGAGGAACTCTTTTCCATCAAGTACTGGCATGATGATGTCCAGCAAGACCAGGTTGATCCCTCCATCTCCTTTGATTGCGGCTAGCGCCTCGGATCCATTTTCTGCTTCGACGGTATCACGGATTACATCCGGATATTTTTTGAGCAAGGCTTGCAATAATTTGCGATTGATAAAATCATCATCGACGATTAGTACTTTTAGATTCATGCTGTTACTCCAAAGTATTCAGGATAGACTCAATACCCTTTATTGAAAGGACGGAATCTATTTTTAGATAGCTCAATCCCTCAAAGAGACCCAGATTGTCCGGACCACTGGTGAGGATAAGTGGCGTGTGTTTTTGTGCAAGTATTTCCCGACTGGCTTCATTGATAAATTCTTCATCTATAAAAATAGCTTGATACTCCTGCTGGTGTATCGTCTGCTCAAATTCAGCCGCAGTGGAAACAAGGATGGTTTGGCGGTTCAGTATTTTGAGCAAGCGTTCAATGATTCTGCGGCTTAGCTCAGAGCGCTTGGCAACAAGAATAGTGGAACTCCTGCCAGAAGGAGGGATATCCGGAAGAGAGGATTCGGTATTATCGGGTTGCTTCTGTAATGTCTGAGCTATGCCAGATGGAGGGGTGTCTGCAGCAGGCGGTTTGGTATCGGGTGTTGCCTCATCCGGTTCTGGTGTTTCGTCCACAGCAGGAGGTGTTACGATTGGAATGTTGTCGGTCGGAGTCTCTTGCTCGAGTTGTGCGTTGCTGGCTAAGAATTTATTGAGGACATAAAGGAGTTCATTCATCTCGATAGGCTTGGAGACGTATTCATCCAGCCCCTCATCCAAGAAGCGCTCTCGATCCCCTTTGAGCGCATTGGCTGTCAGGGCAACGATAGGAATGTGGGGCAAGTTGTTCTCCTGTTCGTACTCGAGGATAGCATGGGTCGCTTCCACTCCATCCATGATCGGCATCTGAATGTCCATGAAAATAATATCATAGGTGCCAGCTTTCCGTTTCTCAAGGGCTTCCTGACCATTACTGGTCAGATCGGTTTCCAGCCCCATGGTGTGCATGATATTTTGGATCAGCCGCTGGTTGATGGCGTTGTCTTCTGCGATCAGCGCTTTGGCATTAAAGACAGTCTTGGCGATGGTTGCCTCTGGTGTCTCTTTGTGTGAGGTCTCTTTGACGTTGATCTTGCTCTGGATGGCTCGAACCAGTTTGGTTGGAGTGAGAGGCTGAAGGATAACACTTTCTGAAGGGATTTGGAATGCTTTGATTCGGTCACGATTGACAAGATCTGCGATGAAAATAAGCTGCTTGTGGTCGAGGTGCTCCAGCGCCTGAAGTGCTTCTTCGGGGGTATGACTGATGTCGACAATGACCAAAGAGGCTGGCCGGGTTTTTAGCAGTTCTTTGAGGCGAGGTATGGTCGAAAAGGTCTCGGTATCGGTTCCGTAAAAATGGAGATAGTTGTTGAGAATTTTATCCGATTCGATGATGGGGTCATGGGTGTGTTGGCACACAGGGATGTTGGCAAAAATATTTTCAAGCACTCCTTCGGAGCTCAGAACCTCTTCGAGTGGGAGGGTGAAGGTAAAGGTGCTTCCTTTCCCTTTTTCGCTCTGGACGTCGATCTTGCCGCCCATAAGCTCGACGTATCGTTGGGCGATCGTGAGTCCCAGACCGGCACCGCCGTACTTACGTGTGGTATCAAGATCTCCCTGGGCAAAGGACTGGAAGATATGTTCTGTTTGTTTGGCGGTCATCCCAACTCCGGTATCAGAGACCTGGAATTGAATCAGGGCTTTGCCCTCCTTTGAGTCGAGTTGTTTGATATCCAGTGCAACTGTACCGCCAGGATTGGTGAATTTAACGGCGTTGCTGAGCAGGTTGATAAGTATTTCACGGATCTTGGTGGGATCCCCTTTGAGTTGCGGGTGGATTCGCATATCGATGTTGTACTTGAGCTCGAGGCTTTTTTCGGCAGCAGAGACGGCGTAGGTTTCGACCGCTGCTTCAAACTCGGGATGAGTCTCAAAAGGGATATCTTCGATCTCAACTTTGTTGCTTTCTATTTTCGAGAGATCCAAAATGTTGTTAATAATACTCAGTAGATTTTGGGCGCTCTTGTCGATAACACTGATAAACTCTCTTTGTTCTTCAGTGGCATCGGTCGCTTTGAGAAGATCGGTAAAGCCGATGATGCCATTCATCGGGGTGCGGATTTCGTGGGACATGTTGGCCAAAAAGAGAGACTTGGCCTCATGTGGATCAAGAGCAGGCGTTTCGCTTTGGTGAGCCTGCTCGATCATGTCACCAAGAAAAGCAAATGCCGCGTGCGTATCTTCAGGCTTTGAAAGATCCATTGATTTGACAGCCTGGATCTCTTCGTCCGTATAGTTGCCGGACTCTTCAGCGATTCGTACCCCCTTTTTGAGGAGTGTTACCAGTTCGCTGGTATGCGTATCGTTGCCCTGTGTTTGAAATGCGCGAGGTATCAATACTATGAGCAGAAGAAGGAGAATCGCCATGGTGCCAAAGATCAAGACGCCTGTCATCCCAGAGAGGTATTCTGGTTGCGCAGTTGCCCCCGAGAGATAATCAACGTAAGCAACATAGAGGAGATAGGCTACGCCGATGAGCAACAGCACGCTGATGCCGATCAGGGAATTTTTGAGACCGTTTTTACTATTCATTGCGTTGCTCCTTTATTCTTCGATAAATGTTACCAGCGTTTTGAGCTGCCCGACAAACGTCTGGAGTAGTTCGGATGTTGCTGATGGCGATTCGTTGTATTGCAGGGTATCGAGGGTCTCGGCCAGTGGATCGATACGCAGATTGCTTGCGGCACCCTTGAGGAGATGAGCTGTTTTTTGAATGGTATCGATATCGTTGGTGCGTTGTGCTTCTTCAAATACAGATAGATTCTCTTTGGCTTGCTGGATAAAGTCAGAAACAAACTCTTGGACGAGCGACTCCGGCAGACCAAGATCATCTGCAGCAACCTGGGTGTTGAAGTCAAAGGGGATAGGCTCTACAGCCTCAAGAGAGAATGCCGTGGAGGTCACTGCTTCTGTGGGGGGAGTTGTTGCAGAGGATTTGGGTTTGGGGTCAGTCTCCATTTTGGGCTGGGACGGTTCGGGTGAGGAGATTGGCTCCCGATCGAGATCCTGTTGAATGTGCTGAATCATACCATAGAAATAGTCAACGAGATGCTCTCTCTCTTTCGAAGTTGCATCCTCCAACTGCTCAAGTACTTGGGAGAGTCGAGGAAGATGGAGGAGCTGGGCAGCGTCTTTCATGGAGAGAAGATTTTTTTTGAAAAGATGAAGGTCATTGCTCTCGAGTCCCGTTTTGTATTGCAGAGATTCTTCAGTGAACTGCCGGAGAAACCTGAGGTACTCTTCTCGTGTGATGCCGATCATCTCGGCATTGGTCGTATAGTCTGCTAGTGGCTCACTTCCAGGTTGGTATGTGCCTGTGAACGCCGTAGATTTGGCGGCAGCACCCTCTTCCCCTTTGAGTGAGAAAGCCCCACCTTCATCGGTGTCTGCGAGTGAGATGACTTCCTCTTTGTCATCTGTGTCCGTGTTGAGCAGATCGAAAAAATCCTCTTCATCTTCATTATGTGTTTGCGTCTCCTGAACGTGAGACGCAATCGCTCCAACGTCCTCATGTGCCTCTGTGCTCTCAGGTTCATCCTGTATGTTGAGCAGATCAGATATGGTTTCCTCTTCCAGTTGCGTAAGGGTAGATGTGGCAGTAGTACTTTCCTTGGTTAGATCAGAGGGATCGAGCAGGCTCTCTTTTGTGTCCTCTTGCGATTCTGATATGGAGAGTACAGGCGTTTCAGGCGCCGATGACGCATCGTGATCCTCTAGCCAATCGGGTAAGGCTATCTCTTCGTCTGTTTCTGTGGCAGGAATGGTTTCGTCATCCAGCATGGTGAGGACATTCTCCTCGTCCGGGGCGGGGGCTTGGGGAAGATCAAGAGAAGGGAGCTCCAACGTGTCTGTTTCTGAGAGCAGCGTTTCCGGTTCGGGTGTTTCTGGCAGAGAGGTGGGGACAGCATCAGGGAGGATCGCTTCTGGCTCCGTGATGCTAGGTTGCTCTTCGTGTGATACGATGGGAGCTTCAGGCTCCTCAGATCCTTCCTCATGCAGAGCAGCAGAAGTCTCGGGCTGATCGAGGGTCGCAAGAGGCATATCATCACCCTCTTCGAGCGCCTCGTCTTCGACAGGTTGCTCGCTGACCTCTTGGTTATGATCCTGGGAGGGGATATCCGGTTCGGGTATCAGGATGGAGGGCGAGAGAGAGGTGGTCGAATCGGTTTCGTCGGTGTGTGCTTCCGAAACCGATTGAAACTCCTCTTCGTCGATCCGATAGAAGGAGCCTCCTCCGAGGATCGTTTGGATTGGACTCTTGGTGAATGTTCGGATCTTCCCATTGATCAGACACGTACGGTTTTCCTCATCAAGCTGAAAATCACCAAATCGGAATCGTTCTGCCAATAGAAAGATATGTGTGGTTCCAACACTTTTCAAAAATGCTTCATCGGCCGCCAAAACAGCGTTCTCATTGTTGAGAATGAAAAACATGGAATAGCCCCTTTTCTTGAATGCTTGTTTGCAAAATTTGCTCAATGGTATACTTTTTTTGGTTAAAGGTGCCTAAAAATTCCATTTTTTAATATCAATTTACTTGTTATTCGGTGTTTTTTTGACTTTTAAAGCCATTTTTTTTCCGATAACCGATGCAATTTCTTCTTCGGAGGCTTGGGCTATGGCATCAAATTTCCCAAAATAATCGAGGAGTTTTTTGACCGTAGCTGCACCAATTCCCTTCTGCTCAAGGAGAGCGATGCGAGTGTCGGTTTGACGCTTTTTGTTTTGGTGAAAGGCGATGGCAAAGCGGTGGGCTTCGTCGCGGAGGCGTTGACACCACTGGAGACGTTTGTCGGAGGGTTGGAGTTCGAAAATCCCCTCTTCGGCATAAAGCAGATCCCGAGCGGTGCCTTTGGCCCGATGGGCTTTGGCATCGAGCTTCTCTTTGGCGATGGCGACAACCTCGAGATTGACACGGGCTTCACGCAAGAGGTTGACGGCAAGTTGACGCAGGGTCTCACCGCCGTCGAGCAGCCACAGATCCGGCGGAGGGATTTGGTCAAATTTGGCAATACGTCGGGTGAGCATCTCGCGCATCTGGGCGTATTCGTCTCGTGCATCGAGGGTGTAGCGCCGATAGGAGGTTTTATCCCATCTTCCCTGATCCCAGACCACCATGGCGCCGACGGTCGCTTCGCCCATCAGGTGGGAGTTGTCAAACACTTCAATCCGGGTGGGGGTGGTGGCAAGGTGGAGAAGGGTGGCGATCCGCTCTTCGATCGATTCGGTGGTGGGTTGGGCACGCAGAATTTCAGTGGCGTTGGTGCGGGCGATTTCGGTGAGGCGTTTTTTGGCACCCCGTCGGGGCGTCAGAAGGCGGATAGGGTGTGCGACTCTCCGGGAGAGGGTCGTGGCGATCTCATCGGATTCTTCGATAGGATCGGCAATGAGGATCGTGCGGGGCACCATGGGTACGTCTTCGGAGTAAAAATCCAACAGTGCCTGCTTGTAAGCGGAGGAGAGATCGAAGAGTTCGGGGAGGTTGAAAAAGCTGTGCGATGTGGAGATGATCCGCCCGTGTCGGAGGAACATCCGCACCACTGCGCCCCGTTTTTCACCCGTTTCGATGGCAAAAACATCGAGATCATCCGTCGTGGCCAGATCGATGTCAGAGTGGATGCGTAATCCCTCAATTTGCTCGATTTGATCCCGGAGTTTGGCTGCCTCTTCAAAACGTTCCTGTTCGGCGAGTTGGAACATCCGCTCGGAGAGGCGCTGGATCAGGCCGGAGCGTTTGAGGATGGCTTGGGTGGCTTGATCGACAATGGCGGCATATTCCCGGGGTGTAATTTTCTCCTCACAGGGGGCGGGGCACTTGCCGATCTGGTGAAACAGGCACGCCTTGCCTCCGTTGAGCCCGCTCGTTTTCTGCACGAGAGGGAACACTTCATAAAGGGCATCGAGCAGCGCCCGTCCTCCGGTAGGGAACGGGCCGAAATAACGAATATTTTTCCCTTTGATAACGCGTCGTGTCAACTCAAAACGGGGGAAATCTTCGGAACGGTCAATGTAAATGTAGGGATAGGTTTTATCATCACGCAGGAGGATATTGTAGCGGGGTTTGAGTTGTTTAATGAGGCTGTTTTCCAGGATCAGGGCATCAGCTTCGGTGGGGGCGAGCAGGTACTCCAGACGTACCGCTTCGTGGAGCATTTTGGTGATGCGGGGGCCGAGAGTGGGGTTGGGGTGAAACTCGGGAGTGAAGCGCCAGTAGCTTTTGACCCGGTTGTTGAGGCTTTTAGCTTTGCCGATATAGAGGAGGCGGTCGTGGCGGTCAAAATATTGGTAGACGCCGGGCTGATCGGGGAGGGTACGGACGGCACGTTCGAGGGGGGAGGTCTCAGGCATCGCGGTTTCGGTTGGCATGGATCAGTTGGCGTGTGCGTTCAAACTGGGCATGGAGGTCAGGATCGGAGCTGTGATCTTCAAACGTCCCTTCGGAGAGTTCGTGGTAGTGGGGGACACTGGGAAGCCAGGCTGCTTCGGCAGGGCGGGTCGTGAATTTGCTGTTGAAGAGGATGACTTTATCGGCTGCGAGGTGGCTACAGGCTGGATCGGTCGAAGCAAGTGTCTCCAGCATCGTCAAGAAGAGGGATGTCTGGTACGAGAGTTCCATCTTGTACCCCGGATGGCGCAAAGCGATGTGGAGTATCCGATCCCGCAGATAGACAAACCCGATCGCCTCCTGAAAACGCGGGGGAAGTGCCGCGAGGAAACGGCGATAACACTGATGCTGGCGAAGCGTGCGAAACTGCGGAGATCCGGTAAGGGCATTGAGGATCGTCTCAGGTGTTTTTATCAATACCTGTTTCCTTTTCATGATTTTATATGTGCGCTTGCGTGAATGAAGCTTTCATATCGAGATCATACCATTTTTAGGGTAATATTTTTGCACCTAAAAGTATTATTCAAAGGAATGGGACGTGAAGCAATATGATGTTTTGATCATAGGTGCCGGGATCGCCGGATTGTATACCGCGATGAATCTCCCCGAGGAGATGCGTGTGCTGGTGGTGTGCAAAGATATCCCTTGGGAGTGTAATACGTTTTATGCCCAGGGGGGAATGGTCACTGCGCTCGATGAAGCCGATGTTCCCCTGCACATCGAAGATACTCTGCGAGCTGGTGCGTATCATAATGTCCGTGATGCGGTCGGGATTCTCTCCCATGAATCGATCGAAGCGACTGAGGATATCATCGATCGGGGAATGCAATTTGACCGTGCCGAAGATGGGCAATTGCTCTATACCAAAGAGGGGGCGCACTCGACCAATCGCGTACTTCATGCTGGTGGGGATGCGACGGGACGATATATGCATTACTTTATGATGCAGCAAAACAAGCATCTGCTTCAGCGTAACACACTTGTGTACGATTTGTTGGTCGAGAATGGGCATTGCTACGGTGTGCGTGCCATGGTCAATTACCAACCCAAAACGATCCTGGCTAAGCACGTTGTCATCGCCAGCGGCGGGATCGGATCGCTCTACGAGTACAACACCAACTCCCGTACCATCAGCGCCGATATTCACGGTATCTGTGTGGAGAAGGGGATTGAGCTGGCCGACATGGAGATGATGCAATTTCACCCGACGGTGTTTGTCAAGACCCCCTATGCGCGAAAATTGCTCCTGACCGAAGCGTTGCGGGGGGAAGGGGCGCACATTGTAGATGAAGATGGTAAACGCTTCTTGTTTGACTACGATGAGCGGGGAGAACTGGCCAGCCGGGACATCGTCTCCCGCAGTATCTTTGACTACAAACGCTCAACAGGCAAGGAAGTCTATCTCGACTTCTCCATGTTCGAAGCAAAATGGTTCCGCAAGCGTTTCCCCAACATCACCCACACGTTTGATGCGCTAGGGTACCATTTTCCCAAAGACCGTGTGCCGGTCTCCCCGGCCTTTCACTATGCCAACGGTGGGATCGCCTGCGATACCGATACACGGATTCCGGGGATCAAAGGGCTCTACGTGGTGGGTGAAGCTGCCCGCACCGGGGTGCACGGTGCCAACCGCTTGGCATCCAACTCCCTGCTTGAAGGGTTGGTCTTTGCTCGACGGGCAGCCGAGACGATCTTGGGAAGTGTCTTCGAACACCCCGAATTACCTGACTTTGACAAAGATTACGATACTATGTTGCACGAAGACGACGACAAGAAATACAAGCAGCAATTGCGACAGATCATGTGGAAAGATGCGGGCATCATTCGCACCCAAGAAGGGTTGCATGAAGCCCGTAATTTCATCTACGATACGAAAAACCGCACGATCGGTCGCCTGCTTGAACTGCGGCTTAACACCGCCGCCGCGATTGTTGAAGCGGCTTTGGCACGCAAAGAATCGCTCGGCGCACACTATATAGAAGGATAAACCATGCACGACCAGCTCCATTTGACCACGACCTGGGTGGGGATTGTTTCCCTGATTATTTTCCTCGTCGGATACTATTTTATCGCGACGGAGGACAAATACGAGATCAACAAAGCCAAACCTGCACTCTTTATCGGGACACTTATCTTCATGCTGATTGGTGTCTATTTCGCGATGAATGGTCTGGATGGGCACCCGCTCGAAGAGGCACTCAATGAACAGATCATCGAGATCGCCCAGATTTTCTTTTTCCTCCTTGTAGCGATGACCTACATCGAGGCGATGATCGATCGCGGGGTTTTCTCAGCCTTGCGCTACAACCTTGTCTCCCGTGGCTACACGTACAAAAAACTTTTCTGGATTACGGGGTTGTTGGCCTTTTTCATCTCACCGGTCGCCGACAACCTTACCACGGCACTGATCCTCTCGACAGTGCTGCTGACCATCGACGGGGAGAATAAATCGTTTCTGGTGCCCGGTGCGATCAACATCGTCGTCGCAGCCAACGCCGGAGGTGCCTGGAGTCCGTTTGGAGACATTACGACGTTGATGGTGTGGGTGGACGGCAAAGGGGCTTTTACCGAGTTTCTCTTCCTCTTCCCGGCGTCAATTCTTGGCTGGTGGGTGACGGCGTGGTTGCTCAGTCGGGTGGTACCCGATGGCATGCCCCCGTTTCATGCGGATGAGCAAAAAGTGGAGATCGCCGAAGGGGGCAAAGTGATCATGGGGTTGTTTGCCTTGACCATCTCCATGGCTGTTCTCTCCCATCAGTTGCTCCATCTTCCGGCGATGTGGGGGATGATGTTTGGTCTGGCGATCCTCAAGCTCTATGTGTACCGGATCAACAAAAGCCCCTCTCCCACCCGAGTGAATGTGTTCAAGTGGATTGCCCACATTGAGAACGATACGCTACTCTTCTTCTTCGGAATCCTCGCGGCGGTTGGCGGGCTTCACTTCCTCGGTTTCCTCGAGTATTTTACCGCCCTGTATAACAAAGTCGGTCCCACCACCGCCAACATCGGTGTCGGTTTCCTCTCGGCCATCGTCGACAACGTTCCGGTCATGTCTGCCGTCCTCAAAGCCGACCCCAACATGGGAGTTGGTCTGGATGAGCGTGCTCAGTGGATGCTGGTCACCATGACTGCCGGCATCGGCGGCTCGCTCATCTCATTTGGCTCCGCCGCCGGTGTGGGTGTGATGGGTAAAATGAAGGGGATCTATACTTTCGGTGCCCATATCAAATACGCGTGGACCGTGCTGGCCGGGTATATTGTCTCGCTGGTGGTGTGGTATGTGCAGTTTGAGGTGTTGCATCTTGGATAGAATGAGGAAGTAGGAATTAGGAGTGAGGAGTTTTGGTATGCGTTGCTTTGCAACGCTTCTATAGGGGCTGGGACTTCAGTCCCACAAAACATCGCATGCGATGTATATAGAGGCCGCATAGGGTGCGCAATTGCGCACCTTTCGACGGTTGTATTACGTTGATATTTTGATAATCGCGTTGCGATTTTGGTGTGCAGTTGCACACCCTACGCGGGTTATAAGATTTCTCTCGTGCCATATCTCCCGAGACTGTGAAAGAACTCAGGAATTTTGGAGCAGGGACTTCAGTCCCGTATAGCAAAGTCCTATTAAATGATGCCATCATAACGGGACTAAAGTCCCT
>JALVWV010000172.1 GCA_027023145.1 Campylobacteraceae bacterium
CTGATGTCGGCCAGCTACATCGGCAACCTCGGCGGGATGCTCCTCATCGCAGCAGATGACCCGGGCTTCCACTCGTCGCAGACGGAGCAGGACAGCCGGGTGTTTGCCAAATTTGCCCGGATCCCGGTGCTCGACCCCTCGACTCCGCAGGATGCCTACGATATGACCAAGTATGGCGTGGAACTCTCGGAGCGGTTTCAAGTGCCGGTGATGCTCCGTCCGGTGATGCGGGTCGATCATGCCCGGGAAATCATTGAGATGGATGCCGAGACCCATTTCACCCCCAATGCCGGGGAGTTCCAGCGGGACATCGGACGCTGGGCAGGGGTGCCCCGTGCCGGACGGCTTCAGCAGGGGTACGATGTCCTCGACCGGATCGAGACGATCAAAGCGTACAATTGGGAACACCACCTTCAGCCGAAATTTGATGCGCTCAAAGGGGGCAAGCTCCTGATCCTCGCCGGAGGGACGGGATATGCCTTTGCCCTCGAAACACTGACCGATCTCGGTGTCGAAGCCGATGTGGTCAAAATCGAAATGCCCTATCCCCTCCCAGCAGAGGAGATCAAGGCTCGTTTTGACGCATACGAAAAAGTGCTCGTCGTCGAAGAGCCCTATCCGTTGATCGAGGAGGATCTGGCGCACCCCAAACTCTACGGCAAGAAAACCGGAACCATGCACAAGATCGATGAGATGAAAAAAGAGCACATCTTGACGGCACTCCAGAAGCTGGGGGTGTACGAAGGTAGCAATATCTACGAGGTACCCAAATTTGATCTCGGTTTTGATGTGCCCGATCGTCCGCCTGCTCTGTGTCCGGGGTGCCCTCACCGGGACATTTACTACGCGATCATGAAAGTGTTCAAAAAGAAAAAGTCAATCTACCCCTCCGATATCGGCTGCTACACGCTGGCACTCTCTCAGGGGGCGATCGACTCGATCCTCTGCATGGGAGCGAGTGTTTCGATGGCGAGTGGTTTCTCGATCGCCGATCCGTCCAAAACCGTCGTGGCGACTATCGGGGATGGAACCTTCTTCCACTCCGGGATCCCGCCGCTGCTTAATGCGGTGTACCAGAATCACCGCTTCATCCTCATCATCCTCGACAACTCCACGATCGCGATGACGGGACGCCAGGGGACACCGGAGCGGTTCCACCAAAACATTGATATCGCCAAAATCGTCGAAGGGATGGGGATCAAATGTTATGAGCACACCTATTCGCACGAGATGCAGGAGAACATCGACTTCATGAAGCATATTAAGTCGGAGTTTGAGAAGCCGGAGCACCAAGGTCCTCTTGTGGTGCGGGTGCGCCAATTCTGCATCCTCGACAATGAGCGCAAAGATGATTGGATCCCCAACCTCTTCGCCGAAGTGGATCCGGAAAAATGTGTCGCATGTGACAGCTGTACGACGGTCTACAAATGCCCCCCGATGGCCTACAATGCCGAAGGGAAGATCGAGATCGACCCCTTCCTCTGTGCTGGATGTGGCGGCTGCCTCGACGTGGTGTGCCCGACCGATGCGTTTCAGCTTGACACCATTAAATCCAAGGGGGGTGGGGCATGAGTATTGTATTGTTACACAACAAAAGGCATTGCGCAGCAATGCAAACCGAAACTATTCACTATTCACTATTCACTATTCACCGCGACCGAAGGGAGCACCCATGAAATATCAAATCGTCATCGCCGGATTTGGCGGGCAGGGGGTTGTGTTTCTCGTCAAAGTCCTCGCCCTGTGTGCGGGCAACCGCGATATTCCGTTCCTCGGCACCGAAAACCATGGGATGAGCCAGCGGGGCGGAGCGGTCAGCTGTGATATCAAAGTGGGAGACTTTACTAACCCCGTCATCGACAACGGTCAAGCCGATCTCCTCATCGGCCTCGATCCCAATGAGACGCTGCGCAACCTCCACTTGCTCAAAAAAGATGCCTACGTTGTGAGCAACTCCGACCGACCATTCCCCGAGTTACCGTTTCATGTAGCTTTGAGTGATGGCAACGCCAAAGCGTTGGCTGGAGAATTTCCCATCCAAGGGCTTAACGCCTACATGCTTGGAGTAGCTTTGGCATCGGTGGAAAATTTTCCCTTTAGCGTGGAAGAAGTCGAGACGGCTCTGCGGCAGATCAATGCCAAAGTGGCGGATCAGAACATTGCGATTGTGCATCAGGCAATTCGTGAATTAGGAATTAGGAATTAGGAGTGAGGAATTTTGGTATGCGTTGCTGTGCAACGCCTTATTAAAAGGGGCTGGGACTTTAGTCCCACAGAATAACATGGATGTTGTCCGTGTCAAAGTGACGCTGATGCGTTTGTTGGACTGAAGTCCAAGCCCCACAATAAGCAAGCGGGGTCAGGGATTGCGGTGGCGTTGCTGTGCAACGCCTTATTAAAAGGGGTTGGGACTTTAGTCCCACAGAATAACATGGATGTTGTCCGTGTCAAAGTGACGCTGATGCGTTTGTTGGACTGAAGTCCACGCCCCGGGAAGAGGTTGCG